>CAZOHQ010000076.1:0-8126 GCA_964579455.1 uncultured Syntrophaceae bacterium
GAGGGTCTGCTCGCGCAGGCGGTGCTGCTGGGCAGGACGAGGGGTTACATTCACCATCCGCAGTTGACTCGATTCCGCGACCAGCCTTCACCTGTTGCGAGCATCGCGGCCTATCTGGATGCCGTGCACAGTGAATCCGTACGCCGCGGCTATCATTTCGATCAGACCAAAATCCAACCACACAGCGGTCACAAACGCATCCCGGAGACTCATGGACAGTTGCTCTATGAATGGGATCATCTTAAGTCTAAGCTCTTTGGGCGCAGTCCGGAGGATTTTCTGAAGATCCAACACATCACAGAGCCGGAACCGCACCCTCTCTTCGAAATCATCCCGGGAGAGGTCAGGGATTGGGAAAAAAGAATAACAGAACCAGTTGTTCTCCTGTCCCGCTTCCAGTAGAATCTCCACGATTTTTTCCCGACCCCCTGTGTGGCTTTTTACGCGCACTGTTTGCTTGTTTAAATGATTATTGACACCCCAAGACATTTTACCTATAAGATTAAACATAGTATGGTTGAGAAACCGTATGCTTTTAATGGAATGTCATGAAAATATTTAAGCCCGATTGAGCTCTTGCTTTTTGCGAAGGGCGCATGATCTTGACGGAAAGAGTGTAGGGGATTAACAAGCATTCTGTTGCGAAATTCTTCCTGCTGAACATCATCCGCGAATACTCCATTTCTTCTCTCATTCTCTTAATTGATCCATAGGCTTCTTTAAATCCTCTCAGGTGTAAATATAGTGTCTGGAAAGGAGGAGGATATGCTGAAATTTACTCTTACGAAGGAACAACTGGCTTTACAGAAAAGGGTACGGGAATTTACCCGCAGGGAAATAATGCCCGTTGCCTGGTATTATGACGAACTCGATGAAGTTCCCCTCTTTGTGCTTCGCCGGGCCTTTGAAGAGGGGATCATGAATTCCGACATACCGGCAAAGTATGGCGGGAAGGGATACGGACTGATAGAAGGTGCCATCGCGGTGGAAGAAATCGCCGCGGGATGTCCCGGCCTGGCGACATCCATTTTCGATAATTCGCTGGGCATGGCACCGATCATTCTTTCCGATAAAGAGCATCTCAAAAAGCGGTATTTAGGCGAAATGGCCAGAGAGTTCAAGCTTATGTGTTTCGGCACATCGGAGACGACGATGGGGTCGGATGTGGCCGGCATGCGATGCCTGGCCACGAAGGATGGTGATGACTATATCCTGAACGGTACCAAATACTGGATAACCAACGGCGGGATCGCCGACTATATGACCGTTTTTGCCACCACGGATCCGAAGCTGCAGCACAAAGGGATCTGTGCCTTTGTCGTGGAGATGGACTGGGACGGGGTCTCTGTGGGGAAGGCGATTCCCAAGATGGGACAGCGGTGCTCAAATACGGCGGGTATCCACTTCAAAAATACCCGGGTGCCGAAAGAAAACGTTCTCGCCGAACCGGGCGAGGGCTTTGTGCTTGCCATGAAGACATTCGACCGGACACGGCCGATAATCGGTTCTTTCGGTGTCGGTGCCGCCCGTTCCGCCCTGGAGTTTGCGCTCCACTATACGAAAAGCAGGCATACCTTCGGTTCCGCTCTTGCAAACAACCAATCCATACAGTTCAAACTCGCCGAGATGTTCGCGAAGATCGAGATTGCCCGGCTTCTCACCTGGAAGGGCGCTGCCGAGGTGGATCAGGGCACGGCGACGAATCTCACCGCGTCTATCGCGAAACTGTATGCCTCCGAGGCTGCTTTTGAGGTGGTAAGCGACGCCCTCCAGCTCTTTGCGGGATACGGCTACACGAAGATGTACCCCATCGAAAAGCTCTTTCGCGATGTCCGTCTGCTCCGGATATACGAGGGAACCTCGGAAATACAGCACCTGATCATTGCGGGACACCTCTTCGGTTCCTACGAGTCGGTAATGCCGCCACTCGATGAAGTACCGGTCATGAGATGGGAGGATGAATCGGGAGAGTTTTCAGAAGCGGTCGGGGGTAAGACGGCATGGCGCTGCCCCATGTGCGGGTATATTCATGTCGGGGATGAACCGCCAGAGGCCTGCCCGTACTGCTTTGTTCCGGGCACGGGATTCAAGAAGGTATGGCCCCGGGAGTAGCGGAACACCGTTGCGAGAGCGATTCGCATTGCTCTGTCTTTAAAAAGGCCAGATGAGCGGTGTCAGCGCCACCGTCACGATCCAGAAGATGATGTTCAGCGGGATGCCGATTCGCGCGAAATCGGAAAACTGGTATCCGCCTGGGGTGTAGATCATCGTATTGGTCTGGTAGCCGATGGGTGTCGCGAAACTGGTCGATGCGGCAAAGGTAATGACCATCAGGAAGGGGCGCGCACTCACCCCCATCAACTCGGCGGCGGAAAGCGCTATCGGTACCAGGAGAATAGCAGACGCGTTATTTGACATGATCGCGGTCAGAACCGCGGTAATCAGATACAGGATTGCCAGTACGACGAGCGGACCCATGGCTATGAACGGCTGCATTATGGTTCCCGCCAGCCACGCGGCGGTACCGGTCTGCTCCAGGGCGAGACCAAGGGGGATGATTCCTCCCAGCAGAAAAATAACCTTCCAGTCAATCGCCTTGTAAGCTTCCTCTATCGTAATACAGCGGGTGAGAACCATGGCAATGGCGCCGAGCATGGCGGCGATCAGGATTGGAAATATGTTGGAGATAATGAGGACGATCATGGCGGCAAAGATCGCGAGGGCCGTCAGGGCCCGGTCCTTCCGGAGGTGCAGTTCCGTCAGTTCGTTGGTGACGATCAGGTCGGTCGATTCCATGATGCGACCCACCGACTCCTTGTCGCATTGCAGGAGGAGAGTATCTCCATCGTCAAAACTGATATCGGCGAGGCGTTCACGGAGGACTTTTCCCCGCCGCTGTATGGCGAGGACTATGCACCCGTATCTCTTTATGTAGTCGGCCCTGCGGAGCGTCCGCCCGAGCAGACGAGACCGGGGAGGCACCAGCGCCTCTATCAGTTCGATCTCGTCCGATTGAAGTTCATTGTCGCCGATGGCTGCATCCGCCTTGGTTTCGAGACCGTAGGCATTCTTCATCTTGATCAGGTCTTCGGCATTACCGTGAAGCAGCAGGAAATCATCCTCTCTTATCGTGGTGGCAGAGGCCCGCCAGGTCGCTTCCCCGTCACGGATAATTTTTATAAGATCGACATCGTTGAGTTTCTTTTTGTCCATGTCACGCCAGCTTTTGCCGATGAAAGAAGACCCGGCTGCAACCCTCATCTCGGACAGATAATCGGCAAGCCGGTATTTGTCGATCTGTTCATCGGCACTTTTCCTCTTCGGTATCAGAATATTCGAAAAAAGGGTCAGATAGATAATCCCTATGACAACGAGAACAATCCCCAGTGGCAGGAATTCAAAAAGACGGAAGGGTTCCAGGCCCCGAGAGATGGCCATCGAATTGACCAGTATGTTGGTTGATGTTCCGATAAGCGTGCACACCCCACCGAACTGACTCGCAAAGGAAAGGGGTATCAGCACGCGGGAAGGCGCTATCTTACGGGTTTTTGAAAGAATAACCGCCACGGGTATCAGGATGGCGACCGTGGCCGTGTTAACGAGAAAGGCCGAGAGGGTGGCGACGGTAATACAGAGAACGATGATCAGCCGTCGTCGGCCCTTGCCGGCGATCCTGTCGAGATGACGGGCGATCCATTCAACGAGGCCTGTTCTGACCAGTCCCGCGCTCATGACAAACATGGCGGCGATGATGGCGGTTGCCGTGTTTGCAAAGCCGTACAGAGCCTGTTCCGTGGGGATAAGCCGAAAGATGAGAAGTGCCGCAAGGACGCAGAGGGCAGTCACATCGACACGCAGCTTCTCGGTTACGAATAGGAAAGCGGCACCTGCGGTAATGGCAATGACTAGAATGCTGTCGATTGAAATCACAACGTATCTCCTCAATCAGAGTAATTGGCTCTTGTTGTTACTTCATCTTCTTCAGGATGATTCGTGCATCGGCAATAACACACCGTTCGGGCGTACACATGACCGGATTCAGATCGATGGATTCGACAAAATCCTTCAGCTTCATCACGATCCCGGAAAACTCAATAAGTAACCGCTTCAGAGCCTTCATGTCAATCGGTCTGGCTCCCCGGTAACCCTCAAGGAGTTTCTTTGCCTTCAGCCCGTGAATCATGGAATCCACATCTTTATCATCGAGCGGTGCCATGCGCAGGCTCACGTCTTTGTATATTTCGACGCCTGTCCCGCCGAATCCCAGCAGAATCATGGGGCCGAACTGATAATCATGTTTGGCGCCGATAATCAGTTCCGTGCCCTGGATCATCTCCTCTACAAGCATGCCCTCGAATCTCTCTATTTTTCTGAAACGGTCAAAGATCTTCTCCAGATCTTTATCTCCGTTCACATCTACCGCAACCCCGTGGACGTCCGATTTGTGAAGTACTTCGGGGGAGACGATTTTGGCAACCACGGGATAGCCGATCTCATTCCCGATCCGGGACACATCCCCGGGAACTTTTGCAACGCTGAATTTCGGAACATCAAGCCCCTCCAGCGAAAAGATCCGTTTCGCGTCGGGTTCGAGAACCCACCCCCATTTTTCAGAAGTCTTTAAAATAGCGAGAATCTCTTTTTTTACCATGGTTTGATCCTCCTCAACGCAGTCGCCATGAGAACCGCTCCCTCGATAGACGGGGAGACGGGAATCCCATTCAGTTCAAATCCTTCAATAAGAATGCGATATTTATCCACATGGGGCACGTATGCGATAAGCGGTTTGCCGGTCTGTTTGCTCACGGCGCTTAACCTCGATCCAAGATCCATCGTAATTCCCGGAAGGTAGGGAAGAAGCAAGGCAATGACGCAATCAATCTCAGGCATAGTGCAGAGGGCTCGAACGGTCCATACAAAATCATCGTCGATTGCACTGCCCGTCAAATCTGCGGGATTACGAATAGAGGCGATCGCCTTTACACTGGCAGATAGATGATCTTCGATTTCTTGTTTTGTTACATCTGTCAGCTCCGGCACAGACAGGCCCTGGGCCGAGCAGGCATCAACGGCGAGGGCGCCGTGCCCCCCGCTTCCCGTCACTATCCCGATATTACCGTTAATGGAGGTCTGATATGAACTCATTGATTCGCAAAAAGATACAAGCTCCAGTTCATTCAGGGCTTCGATGATGCCATCGTGTTGAGCGAGAGCGGCGGAAAAGCTCTGATAATCACCGGCCATTGATGCCGTATGGCTGGAAACGGCGCGCTGGCCCCCCGAACTCTTTCCTGATTTCAACACGATCACCGGTTTCGGACACTTCTGGGCGGCCAGCACAAATTCGCGGCCCTCATCTTTTCCAAACCCCTCCACATAGAAGGCGATGACGTTTGTTTCCGGGTCACGGGCAAGAAAATTGAGCAAATCCAGCTCGTTCACAACGGCCTTATTGCCGATGCTGACCGCCTTCGAAAGGCCGACCCCCTCATCGGCAAATTTTATCATCTGATCAACAAGGATACCGCCACTCTGGCTGATAAAGGCGACATTGCCCTCATCTGGTTTCACCATCCGTTCGGAGGGGAGAAAAAAACTGTCAACATGTTTAGGCACATAAATTCCCAGGCAGTTCGGTCCGATAAAAGGAAATGTGGCCTCCCGGGCCATTGCTACCATTCGATCCTGAAGATCCGCACGGCCCGCCTCCGCAAAGCCACCCGACACAACGATGGCGGATTTTACGTTCGATTTGATACAGTCTTTTAATATATCCGGCACGTAGTCGGCACGGGCCGCAATTACCGCCAGATCGATCTGTTTCGGGATATCGGATATTGCAGGGAATATGGGATCTTCCTTGAGCGTTCCGCCACGGGGATTAACGGCACATATCTCCACTGGATAGCGGTGATGAATCTTGCTGTAAATGACATTCGCCGGGTGCCGGTCATTGGTCGTCGATACCCCGATAACGGCCATCGTTTTCGGTTTAAATAATGCCTGCAGTTTCATTATTCCCCCTTTCTTTCCGCTTTACAAAATTTTGGTTACGTATCCGGGGTAAAGCTCCACTGAGAAAACAGGATAATCTCTGACATCATTTCATTACTCATCTCCGGTCCGGCGTTCGCCAGGAGGCGCCTCTGCATTGGATGGACTGCTCTTAAGACGGTATCATTCTATATCCACTATGTACTGATCGACATATCATTTCCGGGCATCAGGCTGGTCTTCCAACTTTGAAAGTATGGTAAACTTGCCGTCCTTCCACTCTCCCCGGTAACTTTTACAGTCGGCAGCCTGTAGAACCCCTTCACCGAACATGTACCCCTCTTCCCATATCCCCTCGTATCGAGACCCATCGGCAAATAACAGTACCCCCCGGCCATCAGACTTGCCGTTTTTCCATTCGCCGCTATACTTGTTCCCGTCGGCTGAAATCAATTCTCCCTGGCCGTTTTTTAAACCATTTTTCCACTGACCACTGTATCGACCGCCATCGGGAAGTGTTTCCCGGCCTTCTCCGTCGGTGTTGCCGTTGAGCCACGTACCCTCGAATCTGTACCCATCGGCCAGAAGCATGGTGCCGGCGCCGTGAGGCAAGCCATTTTCCCATTGGCCTTCATAACGGCTTCCGTCCGCCCAGGTGAATATTCCGTTGCCGTGATACCGTCCGTCTTTAAAAAAACCTTCATATCGTGATCCACTGGAGTACGTACACGTTCCCTTGTTGTCGGGCGGGTTTTCTCCCAATCGAAAGTCGATAATGCGTTGTCCATGTAATTCACGGCTCGATTTTTGAAGAAAGGACTTTTTATCCATAGGGGTGTTCATCCGGTTTTCCGGCATATTTGCCGTTTATGAATTCACCAATATATTTTTTGCCGCTGGTAAATTCCATTTCACCCCATCCGTGGGGGAGACCGTTCTCATGCTGACCGGTATATTTCCGGCCGTCATCCATCGTCATCGTGCCCTGACCATGATATTTGTTGTTTTTGAACTCACCTTCATACGTGTCACCTGTAGGAAAGAGGAGCACCCCCCTTCCGTTAAACAGGAAGTCTTTGAATTCACCGGTATACTTTCGGCCGTCGGGCAATATGAGAGTGCCAAGGCCGTTAAATTTCCCGTCTCGATATTGCCCGCTGTATTTCATCCCGTCTGCGAATGTTTCGGTTCCCTGCCCCTCGCGTCGATCATTGTGCCAGTCACCAATATATTTTATTCCTTCGGCCGTGGTAGCTGTCCCATTACCATTCTTTTTGTCGCTTTCCCATTGACCTATGTATTGTGAACCGTCGGATAAGGTGTGTATGCCATGACCATCCCGAGCACCCTGTTTCCACTCTCCGACATATTTACTTCCATCAACGTAGTTCATAATCCCCTGTCCATGGGGTAGGCCGTCATGTAATTCGCCAGCGTATATGCTGCCGTCGGAGTATATCTTCGATCCCTGCCCCTCCGCGGGCGAGGTCTCTTCGGGTTGCGTTTGAGAGATGGCCGCTTCTTCATCGGCCTTCAATTCGGCTTGCCGGGCCCGTTTTGTCAATTCTTCTTCTTCCGCTTTGAGCTTGGTTTCCTCTTCGGCCATTCTCCGGGCGACCTCTTCGGCCCGCAACCTGGCCTCCTCGGCCCGTTTTGTCAATGCCGCTTCTTCCTCCTTGAGTCTGGCTTCTTCTTCGGCGATTTTCTCGGCCGCACGTTCAGCTCTTAATCTGGCCTCTTCCGTCCGTTTTTTTAATTCTTCCTCAACTTTTCTACTCGCCGCTTCCTCATTTTTAAGTCTGATCTCTTCTCCCGCGATTCGCCTGGCAATCTCCTCAGCCCGCTGCCTGGCCTCTTGGGCTTTATTCCTTAACTCCTCCTCTTCCTCCTTGAGCCGGACTTCTTCCTCGGCCAGTTCACGGGCCGCCTCGGCGGCTCGTTGCTGGGCTTCTCTCGCTCCTGTCGCTATCTCCTGTAGAAGCCGTTCCGCCCTTTCTTTATCTTTTCTGAGGTGGGCTTCTTCGACCTCCTTTTTTAATCCCTCTACCTCCGCCTGAAGGCGTTCTTCTTCCTGGGCGATTTTATCGGCTGCACGTTCGGCCTGTAATCTGGCATCTTCCGTTCGTTTCTTC
>CAZOHQ010000077.1:0-338 GCA_964579455.1 uncultured Syntrophaceae bacterium
ATGTTGATCTGACAAAAATATTAGTTGAAGCAGGAGCTGATATTAACCAAAGAAGTAATAAAGGCTATACACCATTAATTTTTTATTCATACAGCGGTTATATCGAAGGCATTCAATATTTGGTCTCACTTGGAGCATCTGTGAATGCAAGAAATTCTGACGGTCAAACAGCGTACGACATCGCGGAAACATTCGGCCATCATAAATTGTTGAAATACTTGAAATCAATCGGCGCACAGCCAGGAAAAACACACAAATAGACACAAATAGGGACAGCGCCCTTTTATGCACAGTACCCACTCTGGGCTGCTGGGTATGGATAATCTTTGGCAATGATT
>CAZOHQ010000077.1:348-8067 GCA_964579455.1 uncultured Syntrophaceae bacterium
ATCAGGATGATATCGAGCCCGTCCCATCCAAGCTCTTTCATCTCCTTTTGTGTAGTGGGAAGAAACATAATTTTAGTAGTTAGATAGCGTCCTTTTATTCGTAGTACCCACTCGGGCCTACTTGGTATTGATAATCTTTGGCAATGATTCGTGTGACGCGTGACATATACTTATTTCTTTACTTTGACATCAAGTACCTGTTCCCAGACCTTCACCATCGCCCCCTTGCTTTCCTTGCCGAGCCCTTTACTGAGAGCCGTCTGATAGGTGGAGAGCGCGGCCATGGTCACCGGAATGGGGATATGGTGCGTATTGATGACCTCCACGATTGACGACATATCTTTATAGGCCTTTTCCATCGGATAGCCCTGGCTGAAATCCCGATTCAGAATCAGTGGTCCAAAGGTATTCAGGGCGAAACTCTGGCCGGAGCCTGTGCCCGCAACCTCGATCATCTTTTCGGGATCCAACCCCATTTTGACGGAAAGGGGAAGGAGCTCCGCCACTGTAGCGCAGGCGACATTGAAGAAGACGTTGTTGATGACCTTTGTCAGTTGACCGCTCCCCGCTCCTCCCATGTAAACTACGGTGGAACTCATGCTCTCAAGTACAGGCTTTACTAAATCGAAGACTTCCTTCAACCCGCCAGCCATTATTGTGAGGGTGCCTTCGAGGGCTCGCTTTTCCATGCCCGATACGGGTGCATCAAGGAAATCGATTCCCAATTCCTGTAAACGTGCATGAAAATCGACGGTCGTAGTGGGGTGCGTCGTGCCGCAGTCGATAACGATCTGCCCCGGCGAAAGGTACGTGCAAAGGCCCTTCTCTCCCCAGAGTATCGCATCGACAATGGACGTATCGGGCAGTGAGAGAATAATCCAGTCACATTGAGCGGCCAACTGCGAGGCGCTTTCCACTGCCTGCGCCCCGGCGTCGACAAGCGGTGTCACCGCGTTATCGTCGATATCAAACACAAAAAGGGGGTACCCGGCCTTATGGATATTCAGGGCCATGCCCCGCCCCATGATACCCAAACCTATAAATCCGATATGTGGTTTCACTATTATTACCTTGAACTGAGAATTTGTTGTCCTTTTACTTCGGTTAAATAGGGACAGCGCCCTTTTATTGCTTTCTGGGCCTCCCCCGAGGTCGAATACTGAGCGATCTCCCCACGACCGCCTCGATGCCCTTTCTGAAATCATCATCCCCGCAGGGTCTGCCCGACATGACGTTCACCTTCAGCCGTTCTATGACTTCCGCTGATTCATCATCCCTCAGATACCGAGACCAGTCATCAATCTCGTCACAAAGATGACAGGTATCTGACAGAATGTCATCTGGCGCTATTCCACAATGACCTCGTGCGCTCGACCATGTATAGACTTCCGGGTCATGGACTATCCCCGCACGTACCGGATTGTTCTCCACATAGCGAATCGCGGCGTATAGGTGCATCTCATCAAGAATACTTGAATAATACCGTCCTTGCCAGAGATGCCCGGTTACTCCCTTCTTTCGATTGTAATACTGTGAGTATCGCATATGGAGGGTGTTGAGGGTCCGGGCAAGTGAGTTGTTATTACGGGGAACACACACAAAATGAACATGATTGCTCATCAAACAGTATGACCAGATATCCAGCGAATACTTCTCCGAGTATTCCTTGAGCCATACAAGATATTGCCGGTAATCCGCATCAGATTCAAAAACGGTCTGCCGGTAATTTCCCCGCTGGGTGACATGGTAGGGGTAATCTTTGGCTATGATTCGTGCAACACGTGGCATGTGACGATAATACAGTTGCAACAATCAATCAGTCAATAAAAAAGGGCGCTGTCCCTATTTTTAATTTTTGTCCTATTTTTATGTCCAAAAAAGGGCGCTGTCCCTATTTTTGTCCTGAATCGTCTGGTCACCATACGCGACCGCCTGACCGTTTCTGATTTTACACCGTTTTCTCTATTCGACGGTTCCGTCAACGCTGACCAGTCCGTTTTCGATTTCTATGTTTGCCATACCGCCCGTTCCACACAACCCCGATGCCTTTAAGAGCTTGTTCAGCTCAATATTTAAGTAGAGACAGCTGGCACTATTTATTCCCTATTTATCCTCGTGCCAGGTATTGAATTTACGATAAGGTATATCCTTGACTTGGTCGAATAGTTAAGACTTTATCATTCGCCTGAGATGTTACATCACTTGAATGATACGTATGCAAATGCAATTCAATGGCATACATGTTTGCATTAATCGTTAAAAAATTCTGTTTTTTACCTTCATGCCACAATCGCTCCATTTTACCAAACAAATCAGATTTTGCGTTATAGCTTAGAGGTCCATCAACACTTAGTAGGTTTAACAGCCCTTCTTCACTCGGGGGGTCGTTTGTCAGTGCAGATGAAGTGACTTGAAAAAGGGACTTGTTAAAACCATCAGGTTGAAACACAAAGGCGTTTGAGATGTGGATGTCACCGGAAATATTAATAAATTCCATGTCATTCCTGGCATGATGCAAATCCCTCAAGATGTCGATTAATTTGCTCAATTGTCTCCTGTTGGCCGGGGAGTGCCAGCTATCCCGGATATCATCACGCATGTTCTTCCCCGTTTCCGTTCCTGCGATTGCAGACTCTGCTGCAATGGATTCAACAAAATCCAGGATATAAATAAATGGAACACTATTGCCCAAAACAAGATATTTAACCTGGGGTTGACTCTTAAGGTGATGGCAAAACCGTTCGAAATCTTTGAGCTGAAGTTCGGATACGACTTCGCCTGGGTTGTGCCAGCGATAGACATCAACAATTTCTGCGGACAATTGAGCACCTGCAACAGCCCCTGCTACCGTCCCTGCCGCCGCACCGGCAACGCCACCAATGGCACCCAACAGCAACCCCGCCAAAGCGCTTGCAAGGAGAGGTACTTCAGAGGGAATCGGCATGTCTTCGCCGTAATTGCGGCTGTTTCGTCCGTCAAACACAAATGCCGCGATGCTGCTGTTAATATAGGCTTGGTGGTTGTCCACCGCGCTGTTTCGGGTACTTTCGCTTCGGAGTTTTGGGCTGTATTGAAACAGATACTCTTCGGCGGCCTGGCTGGCTATTTGCTTGATCGCCTGATTGCAGTCACGAAAATCACTTTCTTCACTGCCATAACCATCTCGTATTTCGTGGTCATCCCACATCCCCAAATGCGGGAATCGTCGCATGACGGCCTGCATGGGCTTAAAGCCCCAGTGATATCGGTAGTTCAGCCGATAGAGCGACAGGAGGTCTTTGCGCATGCCCCAATTGTCATGCCACCCTTTTGGATCATACACTTGTTCGACAAAATCCAAGGCACCTGTGCCGTCGAAAGACACGCTAACCCCCATCATCCACACCATGTGCGGTGAAAATTGTTCCATCCCTTTTTGATACCAGGCGAGAATTTTTTCACTTTCCGGTTTTACTATGGCGCTGCCATTTTCCGATGCATACGGCTGATGACAGGACCACACCGCAATTTTGGCCTTGTCCGACGTTCGTTCTTCCTCAAAGACAACTTCGCCGGAAATGGTCGGCCGGATCTGGAAAACGAGGGTGCTGTATGCTTTTTCGGCCATGGCATGTTTGGCCAGCCCCGCACTGCTCCGGCCCGTCAACATGCCATCGGAAATCTCCAGTGCATCCAGTTCATCGAAGTGCTCCTCTTCTTCATTGGCTCCGTCGGTTTTAACCACCCGCCATTCCCAGGTGTCAAAAAACCGCAAATGATGCGGAATGCTGATGTTGAGCAGGGCGGGCGCACTGTTGAACGCCTGCAAATAAAATTGACGCTCAATGACGGTCTCTTGGGCGATATTGTCCTTGGGATACATCAAAAAGAGAAACCGTCCACCGTATTTGGGCCGCAAGAGGAAAGATCGATGCCAATCGTTCAGCCTGCCTACGACAGCAATATCATTTATCCGGTTGGGGTATTTGATGGCGGATAAATGATCTGTCGCAAATGCAAGGACACCATCGCTAATGTTGGCGACAACCGGTGGGGTCGTCTCAATTGGCTTGAGTAAGTTTTTCATTTCATTATTCCGCAAATGTTTTGTTGCTTAACACAGCCTCAAGATGACGGCCTAAAACGAACTCTGAGTCGTAACTGTCGATCAACCGCTTAGCCTCCGGCAGTTCTTTGAATGCTTCCCTCTGATCGTTGATGTATTTTTCCACGGTATTAAACAGAGAGCGCCATGTCGTATCGGCAACATTACGCATCATATCGAAAAAGATCGCTTCAGCGCCGACATTGAGTGGGAGGAAGAACCGGACGGCTTGAACATTCAAGAAATGGTAGGGAGACAAGACCGTTTCATAGAGGTCCTCTATGCTGCATGGCTCAGGATCGATCCGGCTTTTATTCCAATCAATGCAAGTTCGGATAATGCCAAAGCAATAGGACCAATTCTCATTCATGTTGGAGAACATTTTCTTGATTAATGATGTGAAGGCATAATCTTTCAATTGATCGATATTGCCCTCATATTTCCGAATCAACTCATCCCGCTTCAACGCCGCGTATTTCCGGGCCTGAACCTTGATGGCATTGCGGCGTGCTGGGTTTGTTTTTTCGACGGTCTGCTTGAATTCTTTCATTTCCTGCCGATAGGCTTCGGTCTCCTTCCATTTGTCGATAGAGACCTTGATCCAGGTCCGATCTGGCTGATTGTACCAATGAGAAGTGAGGTTATACTTGACTGTGACATCGACCCAGCTGTAGCCCCCATGCCAGTCTACCCTTTCAATCTTCATCCAGCGATCATCCTCATCATACTCGTTTTCATACCAGTCGCAATCCTGATGAAACTCAAGCTGAATGTCCTCTCCAAACAGATGGCCTGTAGCGATTTCGTGTGTGGTTAACTTGAAAGTGACAGTTTCCGTGTGGGTGCCAGCGCCATCTATATGGGTAGTGTCGCGTGTTACCCGATCGACACTACTATAACTAGGAATGGGTTCCTTGGGGTCGATCACATAATTTTCCTGAATATAATCGGAATAGGTTTTATCGTAGTATTCAGTCAAATTGGCCCTCAAATCAGCAAACGGATTTTTTATGCGGGGTGACCACACTGCACCGATATCATCCAGATAGTGATTTACTTTTACCGGTGAAAATACCTCAAAGGACAACTCGCTGGTAGCGAACTTGGGGTCTTTGCCTTCAGTATTATATTCTCTGATTTCCGAAAATGAGAGGGTCTGGGTGGACACGGTCATCGTGCTATTTTGTTGTGATACTTTTCGAAGCGCAGATTCTACCCTGGAGCGTTTTTCGCTTTTCATGTTGTCTTGAGTATACCCTTCTTCGCTCATGGTTTGCCCAAGATTTGAGCCATAATCAAAGAGGATACCCAGCTTGCTTTTGATCTCGGAAGAGATGCTGTTGTATTCTGCCAGATCATCGCTGCTTGTTATGAGCGTGCGAGCGCCGCTTGTGGTAATGCGGCTTTCTGTTTCAGTAAGTGTAAGTTCACTTTTGGGTGACACGCAATTGACATTCAGTGGGCCTCGGAATAGAGGTCTTTGTAAATCAAGAGTGACTCGTTCTGTACGTAAAAAGGCCCATTCACAGCTTTGAATTACCTTGATGTGGTCTGCTGGATCGACAATATCATATTTGTTAAAGAAATTTGCTGTTAGAATAGTTGCAATCTCAACAATTTTTTCATTGTATTTAGAGAGTATAGTATTATTTTGTAATATCTTACGAGTCATTTCCATACTGAATTCAAACGTTTGATTCGACATTTCTACAGATTCCGCAGCGCCAACGAAGCTATCCACCATTATTACAATCTGCTCATCTCTGCTAACCGACAAAAACTTTTTTGTAACAACCCCTTCATTTCCTAACATAAAATTATTATCCACCAACGAGGATATGGCCACATTCTTTTTTGAAATTCCGGACAAGATATTCTTGTAATTTTCAATACGCTCATCATCTGCTGTATATATGTTTGCAACGGGCACACCTTTAATCACCTTTGTGCCAATATTGTTGAGTGAACGCAATACCACCTGCGGTTGCCGCGTGTTGGGACGGGCATAAGCCTCATCAATTTTGAAACCGGACTTTGCCACACCTTCACTTATTTCTGATCCAGATACAACGATATCGTCTGGAACATAGGGCGTCGGTGGTATTTCTTTGTATTGCTTATAATAAATTTTGATGTCATCCATCAGACTGATGGTACTGGAAAAATCATCCACTACATGTTTTAATTTCCCGTATAATTTAGAATAAAGAAGTGGGCCTAAATTGGGAATCAATACATATGATTCATAATAGCTTGTAAGTTGATTTGGTTTTGCAACAGCTACCGGGAAATACTCATCACCTATCGTCGTGTGTAAAGACATAACCGTTCCTCCTTGTATTAAAGTAGCCTTCCAAGCAACATGCCGAGAAGACGGGTATGGTCAAACAAAGGCCTTTAGGCAACAGCAAAACTCATGTAATCAGATAATGAAGGTGCGATACCGACTCCTTGAGCCTATTCGCTCCTCCATTATCTTTAACTATCTGGAACTGTTGTTATCTTTTTCGGTGAACTGCTTTCTGCCATAACTTCCTCCTTAATAAAGTAAATTTTATAAACAGAGTACGCACGCTAACAATAAAGATAAGATGATCTTATGAAGCGTAGCGACATAAAATCCCTTCTGGATCTCTTGGCTAGTACAAATAGAGTTTATAAATGCAAGATGCTGAGATATGAAAAATGAGGCAAGAGTAAAACTTGAGGAGTCTGTGTATTTCTAAAAGGCTACATCAGACAAAAGGACATGATATTGGGGTAAGCAAACAGGTGAATGCGATGCTACGTCGTGGGATAGAGAAGAAGTTTTTAATTACTTATATCCACTCTTTCCCTCCCATAGGCGAACGGTTTCTTCCGTTGCCTTCGGACTGACTTTTTTGTTTTGGCGCTCTGCCATATTGACTGTAGTAGGATAGCCACAAGCCCCCTACTCCGCGAAGGAAAAGTATCACATAAAAATCACTAATACAATAATTTAATAAACAGTGGTGCTAACGGGAAAATTAGCGATGTCAACAATTTCCTTCACGCCGGGAATCGAACATCCGAGAGAAATTATAGGTACATCACAGCGACGAAGGATGAGGGTAATCCCGATATATCGGGACAGATGGGCGTTTTTCAAAAGCTGGTTAAAGAGTTACCTGCGCCACCTTAATCGTCTGATCACCATACGCGACCGTCTGGCCGTTTCTGATTTTACATCGTTTTCTGTATTCGACGGTTCCGTCAACGCTGACCAGTCCGTTTTCGATTTCTATGTTTGCCATACCGCCCGTTCCACACAACCCCGATGCCTTTAACAGCTTGTTCAACTCAATATAGTCACCCGAGAATTTGAATGTTTTCATGCTATTTCCCTAAGACCCTTTCAGTGGCTCAAAGAGATATTCGAGCCCGTTCATTTTTATTTCATACACCGTGCGAAGCATATCACCCAGTTCGCCCGAGGGGAAGCCTTTCTGAGAAAGCCAGACGACATATGATTCGGGAAGATCCACAAGATACCGGCCGGCATATTTGCCGTAGGGCATCTTTGCCTGAGCCAGCTTCAGCAGTTGGTGATAATCAGGATAGACGGGCGTCCCCGATTCATGGTTTTCGGAATTCATGGAAAAGTCCTGTTCATA
>CAZOHQ010000078.1:0-8066 GCA_964579455.1 uncultured Syntrophaceae bacterium
CCACATCGACCCCACAGACCTGAGGATCGACACCTACCGCTCGTCGGGCGCGGGCGTCGATGGTCTCGATCAGCTTCGTCCCCTCATTGATCTCTCCCGTGGTCAGATCAACGTCAACCACGATCCCCGCCCGATCATCAACGGCCGTATGCTGCTTGTAGGTCGGCTCCAAATAGTGACCACGGCTCGATGTGGCCATCGTTGCCTCAGGATCAGTCAAACTCATCTTTTTAGGCTTTTTTATCCTTGTCCGCGGTCGTCCTCGTCTCTTCGGAGAATCAAGAGGACTATCATCCCCACTATCATCTCCTCCCCCGACTTCACCGCTGTTCTCCCTGAAAACATCATGAGCATGTCTCGTGACAAGGCTCTCCCACGAAACATCGGCCCGTATCAATGTTGAATCAACGTGCACGGTCTCACCGCTCACCAGTCCCGCATCCATACACATCTGAACCGTCTTCCGGAATATCGCCTGAAACGTATCAGAACCCCACCGAGCCCTGATCCGGCTTAAGGTCGAATGGTCGGGAAGCACTTCTTCCAGCTCATACCCCGCAAACCAGCGGATCGCGATGTTTACCTGGGCCTCGCGCATCAGCTTGCGATCATGAACAATCCCCTGAAAAAAACCGGCAAGCATCAAACGAACCGCAACCTCGGGGTCGATGCTCGGACGCCCGTTATCCGCACAGTAGTATCCCTTCACCTCTTGCGATAACCAGCTGAGATCCAAAACACGATCAACTCGCTTTAAGATGTGATCGTCCGGTATGAACTGCTCAATGTCGCCTGTAATGAAAAGTGTCCGTTTGCTCCTGTCTCTCTGCCCGATCATGCATGTTCTCCATGACTATTGATGGAGACACCCTACTGCAGATATGCAATATTATCAAGCCATATCATATTGTTACATGATCTTGTCATGCTGCTTTCGTGACCCGAATCTTCCAAAATGTCACAAATCGCGGGAGGGTTTTTCAACAGACCCGAAGATAGAAGTTTTCTAGCTTCCCTCTTACTCGCCGGAGCTCAATCCAGATGAATACCTGAACGGAAATCTAAAAAACAAAGTCTACTCCGGGACACCGAGCATAAACCGTGAGGATCTGGAAAAGAAGATTCGTTCATTTATGAGGACCCTTGTCAAACGGCCAGCCCATGTTCGCAGTTACTTCAGGCATCCAAAGGTTGCGTATGCTGCTTAATAAAATCCATATGTTTAATGCCGGAGTAATAATGCAGTTGTTAAACAATCTAAGTGATATTGTCTGTCTGAATCTCTACGCAGAAAGTCACAGGGGCGATAAACTGCGCTACTCCCTTGATCGGGAAAGTGAACGATACCATTCTGTGACGCAGTGTATACTTGGTCACTAACAAGAATTCGAGGAAATTTAGCAATACGACTTTCGAGTTTATAGGCTTCAACTAGGGCTGGACCGAATACAACGTTTGTATCATGGTAAAGTGGACCTATAGAAATTCCTCTTCTCACAAACACTCCAAGGTCCATCAGCGCTATCGTTAACTGAGCAACGCTTATAAAGATTGGTACGATTTATGAATCCTATTGCCAGGAGAAGCGAAAGGTCAGGCAACTAGCGGTTTCATAATTTTCCCCGTATGGGTTCAGAACGTGTAGGATACCGAAATAGCGCCGTACTGCTGACCATTGTCTTGGGTCTTGAATTCTTTCGTCTGATAGACGTGGGAGTATGTAATTTTGAAACGGTTGACGATGAATCCTATTCCTCCGACGAAAGAGACAACAAAGTGTTTTTTGTCTACACTGTGACTGTCCCTGAAGGTGTTGCCGTCAAGAAGGATATTTTGCGCCACGGCAGTTCCGTCAACAGCGAAGAAGATATGGATGCCCGCGCGTCGAAGGAGGCGGCGGAGTCGCGGATCGGTGCCGTCAAGAGGTGCATTGCTGTCCGAGCCGGGCCGTATGATATAGGTTCCAAAATCATTTGGAAGATTCCAGCCGAAGCGTATTTCCCCTCCCGCATTGGCACCGGTGAAGGCATTTCCAATGCTGACCCCTATATGGGGAATGATGTCATAACCTAGGCCGTGGTTATATCCCATTCGAAGCATTCGCCATTTTCTCTCAAAGAAGGCGTTGAGGATCGGTTCATCGTTAAGCTGATGCTCCCACCCCTTAGGATCCCGCGCATCAACCCAGTGATGGATGGTTTTTTGACAATCCTCGGCATAGGAGTGACGGCCGACGATTCCAATATCGAACTCAAGGGTATCCATTTGCAGGTCGTTTTTGCTGTGGAACCCGATTGCCAGATATGTAATGCCTGCATAGGGCCGATCACCTTCGATGAGTTCGCTCCGTTCTATCTCCTCCGGTGTGTATATGTTCTGTCCAAAAGAGAAGGATACGGAACGCTGGTACCCTGGTTCATTTATGAAGGGCAATCGCTCAATCATCGGACAGCTCCATGCGGGGATGGGAGGAGCGTTTCGATAGTCTGAAAGATCTGGTGAGATCCATGAGAGCTTTGTTCCGTGGGTATACTGCCGGTCCGTATTATAGAATAGATCATTCTCCATATATAGGGTAACGGTGCTCATGCGCCGCGCGACATCATCCTCCGCACAGACCCGCCAGGGGAGGAGGAATATACAACACAGGATAATTGCAAAAAGTGGAATCACCTTTATAGCTCTATGCATGCTCATGGCATAACATTTCTAATTCTTCCCTTCCGGCTTCTTCAGCCTAGGCGGAATTTTCTGCCAGGGATATCCAGCCTTGGCAAGGTTGTACCCAACATCAAATAATTTTTTCATGTACGTCGGATCAAAAGTCTCTGTTGTCTCTTCATTGAAATATGAAGGAATGTATGCCAGGTTATAATCATATCCGTCCCGCATGGCAAGAAAATACATAAGCTCAAGGTTCCCCATTCCCTGATTCAGGATCAAGGTCGATAGAGCTCCTTTCGCGATCGGACCGAGTGACGGCCTGACTGCTTTCCACTTTGGTTCAAGACGGGCGTTTCGTATGATATAGATATGCACCTCGATATCCTTTTTTACAATTTCCGACAACCTTCTATGATCCAGTTGCGGCGGGTACAAAAATACTTGAGAAGCGGTACCCCCATCGACGTGCATTTCATCGTACTGGTCCCCGTTCGCTTCGACCTTAATGTACACCGGCGGAAAAACACCGGGAACGGAAGCTGAGGCGAGGATTATTTCGTGAACCAGTTGTAGCGCATTTTCCTGCCCACTGGCTGCGATAGCGGTTATATCCCATAAAACCGACCTTTTTGCGTCCAGATTGGTTGTCCCGATAACAAGTCGACGCCCCTTGGTATATTCCACCGCAATGTCACTAAGCATCTCCTGTGTTACATATTTACGGAGTATTTCTAAAAGAGGTATGGAGTCCGTCACAGCGTCACCGCTTAACAGTTTCAAAAGGCTCCGTATCTTCAGTATATCTTTCGTAGCTGTGGTGGTAAAGGCCTGCATGAGCTGTTCATAATACTTCGATCCCAGGAAGGCGAAGGGCGCGATCAGGGCACCTGTGCTGATACCGGTTACAATGGAAAATGTCGGCCGGTCTCCAGCCTCGCTCCACCCCACGAGCAATCCGGCCCCGAATGCGCCGTTGGCACCACCGCCTGATATGGCCAGACTATGGCTCGGCCGATGGAAGGCCTGCAAATCGTACGCTTTTGATTGAGATATTTGTTGTGCGATCAGTTTGTCAAAATCATCCGGCAAACTATCACCCCAATAACGGATATGGGTCATGCCCGGAATCCAGGCGTCGGCGATACGATCTTCCGGGAGGGGAGTGCGCAGCACGGTCGCGCAGCCGGTCACGACGGCAATACTTAATAGAACCATTGCGAAAAAGAAGAGACTCTTGCACGTTCGCATCGACAGAGACTGAGGCAATCGGAATGAGGAACAAAGAGGCTCAACCTGCCGGGGTTGTTCCTCCCCGGCATGCTCTGCACGGAGCACAGCAGGGTAATTCGCGCCCTGATCAATAATCATGGGTTCATCCACCTTCTCTTCTAGTAATCGGTATAATCAACAATGGCTATCAACGGTTCTTAAAAAGCGATTGTCCAATAACCCGGATGCCATACTCTCCGCACCGTAAATATTCATAATTCCAAAGGACCGATCCTCGAAGCTTATAGGTAAAAACCTAACCGGAAATAACTGATCTCAACCAGAGTTTCGAAACAGTCGCCCTTCGAGTATCGTCCGGGCCTGACGGTCAGAAGCTATATCCAACAGTGAGCCCGATGAATTTTCCTGTTCCATCGCAGAATGTGATGGTGGAATCGGTTGTTCCGTAACCACCGATGATCCTGATAAAATAGTCTTGAAAACCGAAGGGATCCGAGTATGTAGCAATGAAAACGGCCAGATAATGATTGTCTTCACGGGTTGTATCGAAAATTGGGTGGGTTTTATCGTAGGTGGTGAAGGCGTACCTGATCATGGGCATAAACGTCATATCCCCGTTTGTGTAAATACATTTGAGGGCCATTCCGTATCTATAGAAGGAATTGCTTTCGCATTCGGAATCGCCTCTCATGAGACTCAGGGAGGGCACCGTGGAGAGGTTCGACGTGGGGCTGAACCGGTGTTCCCCCGTCATCATATACACGTGACTGTCTCTTCGGAGATTACTGTATATCCGTCCGATTTCGTCTTCATCAACATCAACGATTGTCGCCTTGAAGCTCATGCTCAGCGAAGTGCCGAGAACATCGTTCAACGCAATATTGATGCCGTATCTGGTAACATCCGTTTCCTCTCGATTCGATCCGGTTTTGTACGGATCCTTCCAGACTTCGGCAAAAAAGGGGGAAGTAAAAACGGCGATATCGAGACAGTTTCCCCTGTCGGTGAGAGGTATTTGTGTGCCCATGTACACATTAAAGTCTTCCGTTTGTTCCATATCCGTCTTCAACTAAAGAAGATTGTTCCTTCCGTACTTCGTGCTGAGATTGATAAGGGCAAACGGCCGTGTGGTTGATTCTGTTGGTGCTTTCGCGTTGAGATCATTGATTCGTTCTGGACTTTGGGTACTGAAATTGTTCGCCTATCTGAAATAAATTCCCCCTATCTCAAAACTGTCCTGTTCCCTCTCCGCACCGTCGACTATGCAGGGGAATAGCATAAGCCACAGTATGGAGAAGGAGAGAATCCGCCCTGCGGATGAATGGCGGGCAGTCGTTATACCTGGGGTTAACAGTGAATGCACAATACTCCTCATTACGTGTCCTCTGGAGTTACTGAGGCTCTTTTTTCCTACTCAGATCGAGCGCCGCTGTCAACCCTTTTTATCTGATGACTTTGGGTTGTGAGACGTGTTTCAGTGATTTTTAAAAATCGCTTGTCGTATTTTTTTCAGCAGGACTTTAGCAATTTCAAAGCCGGGTCCCAGTCTCTTTGGATATTTATGCAATTATTTTTCATCATGTGCCGGATTTACATTCCCCCTAGCGCCCTGTCAAGTTCAGCAAGGGACATCACGTATCCGTAGCGCGCCCGGTAGTAGTTTGAATCCGCCTGTGTCAGGTACGGCCGAGCATCCAGGACATCCGATGATGTCACCATCTGTTGCTGGTATTGGAGCCTGGTAATTCGCCAGTTTTCCTGCGCCTGTTCGAGCGCCTTTTCCGCCGTTTCAATGTTAGCACGGGCGACCCGCGAGGCTAGCAATGCCTGTTTGATCTCCATCTTTACTCCATTTTCGATCCCTTTCAGGCGGATTATCAAGGCGAGTTTGTCATGTGTAGCCTTTGCCACATCCGCCCATGTCTTGCCCCACTCGAAAAAGGTCCACTGGGCCTCGATCGTGACAGTTGCATTGTGACGATTGCTGAAGTCGTTATTTGATGTTTCTAGTGTCCCAGGAAAAATTTACTTTGACCCGGATTCCCCTAAACAGAAAGGTTGTGTTCGATCAAGGCCAGCCTTGTACAATCCATCCATGAGCATCTCGACGTGCTCATCAAGGAAGGTGACCCGCTTTATCAGGTCACGAGCGCGTGTGGGAAAATCAGGCCGCATCTCCAGCAGTTCCCGAATGGCTACCCGAGATTGCTTATGGAGGCCAAGCTGGCCTGTAGCGGCGGCACGGACGAGCGGATCCCAAATCATTGGGGTGTCAAAGCGCACAGCATGGCTCCATGCCGATTCGTAGTCGCCAAGGACATAACTGTACATGAAGGGCGTCAGCGAGTATATCGGAGGGTGTTTCGGATGACGTTTCTCGATCTGTTCCCACAGATGAAGGCCTTCTTCCCAGTGACCCATCATGCAAAGAAAAACCGCTGAGCCATTGACGCAATACGCATTAAGAGGGTTGATCGAACATGCCAACCGGAATTTTGCAATACACCGCTCGGCTTCACCCTGTAAAAACCTTACATAACCCTCTACCCAGTGGGCCATCTGGCATTGAGGATTGAGAGCAACGGCCTGCTGTGCCAGACGTTCGGCATCTTTCAGGGTTGCACTCGTCAATCCCATATCAAGCATGTAGTGAGTTGCATAGGCACTACCCAGCATGGACAGGACGAGAGGGCTGTCCGGATGGATTTCGACTGCGTGTTTCAGCGCCCCCACGGCAGCGATAAAGGCTTTCGGCGTGAAAATCGTCAGGAAGTGCTCATGGCGATAAATCGCTTCATGAATATCCAGAATGTCAAAATGCTTCCTCATGGACTCCTGGCTGATGATGTTGGGAATCACTCCGGTGTAGTCGGCCAGGGTACAGACGATCTGATGAGAAATATTCTCGTCGATCTCGGCGAGACTTCTTTCGGTCAGTTCACATTCATACGTTTCCGACCAGACTTTAAACCCCGTGCGGGTATCCGTCAGAACAGTAGTCACCCGAAGGACCTCTCCGCTGGTCTGCACGAGTCCCTGCAACACGAATCGCACGTGGTACTGCCGTGCGATTTCAACTATTTCCACCGCTATATCCTTGTATTTCATCAGCGGGCCCACAATGTGCAAATCGCTGAACCGGGTCAGCCCGGCAATAGTCAACATCGTAATGCTCATGGCTTCGTTCTCATTCAAACCCTGGCCGCTGAAGGGGATGATGGCGATGGTTGGTCCATAATCGGCAATCGATCCTGGTGGATGAGTTAAGGGAAGGCCATTTTGTTTCTTGGTTTTATCCTGCAATTTGGAGTTAAGCCGGAAAACAGGCACATACGTTCGTTTGGGAATCTCAATCCGTATGTCGTCATGAGAGCCGTCCCCGGCGTAGTACTGTTCCAGCATCCTGCGAAGCCTGCCGGCCAGAACACGCACGGCCGTATTCGTGAGCGGATCAAAATCCGCAGGATAAGAAAAGGCTTCCACGGCGATCGTATATTGTATGATCTCGTTGGATTGTCCGGAAAGCGTTTTTTGAACCACATAGCTCAGAAGACGACTTGCCTGAGGCGAGTTCAGAAAAACAGGATTTGACAGGACACAGTTCATCTGAGACTGTATAGTATCAGCCCTGATACCTCTGGGGTTCTCCGCTTTCTCTAAATCTAATACCATCGCTCTCAGTGATTTTAAAAATTTGATAATATTTATACATGAAGAACTGGCTAATTCAAAGAAGAAACCGCCCCCCAAGATCTGCGATTGGTTTTGTATGGAGGGGGTTATCGTGTCGTGGAGGCTCAAAAAATGATCTGTGCCGTCACAGTAAGAACCAAATCGGGGTTAATCCGACATCAGGTGAATGATTCATACCGTGAAACTCAGGTGAGCTCCCATCAGGAAACACCTCCCCATCGCTTATTTATAAACCTTCCATCCCGTGTCTCTTGTGTTTTACCCCACGGCAAATTACCAGCTTCGTAACCGAATGGCCGCAAAGAGCTCCCGCATGTGGCGTTTCACTTTCAACCAGAGCGCACCTCCATGAAATACAACCTTGTCCGCCGTCCCATAGAGCTTCCACCGGAGCGTCTGTACTTGGTGACGGTGCCAGGAGGAATCGAGCATCTTCAGTACAAAGAGCCGACCAAGATTATAGGCCAACACGCCGATAC
>CAZOHQ010000079.1:0-8049 GCA_964579455.1 uncultured Syntrophaceae bacterium
AAAACGACAGTACAGACCAAGTAATCCTCCGTGGTTCCCTCCTTCAGGCCTGCCTGGATTGCGTCGGTGACTGTCTCCGTGTGTCTTTTCTTTTCATCTTCGAGCTTCTCTCGTTCTGCATTCAGCGAAGTCAATTTGTTCTGGTATTGATTCTTCTCCTTTGCCAGTTCAGCATTATATTTCTTCCTCAGCTCCTCTTCAACCTGATGATACAAAAGATCATTCACGTCTATTTTATGACCGCAATTAGGGCATGTTATTTTATTCGCCTGTTGTTCCATCGTATTCACCGATTCCTGCTACCCTGTTTCGTGCGCCACAGATATGAGCCTGCCGATATCCCAAAATCAAGTATTTCCAGACGGGAGAATCCTCCGCTGTCAGCTAAATTGCCTCGATTGTAGAAGGCGGCTTTGACGCTATATTGTATGTAACGCTGACAACACCCGGAACCTCTCGTGTGATCTCGCCGGCTATCTTCTCAAGGATTTCAAATGGAAGCCGCGTTGGCGTTGCCGTTCGAGCATCGACGCTGTCCCAGCAGCGCACCTCGATCTGTTGACCGAAGTCGCGCTTTCCGTCGCGCATACCCGTCACGCGGTCCTCATGAAGGATTGCCATGTACTGAAAGGCGCCGGTGTCTTTGAGGAACCGCTCGACAATTCCATTTGCCTTTCTGACCGTTTCAATGCGCTCCGGGGTTACCACCCCTATCACGCGTGCCGCGAGGGCCGGTCCGGGGAAGGGGATGCGCTTGAACAGTTCAGTCGAAAGCCCGAGGGCCTCGCCAACCTTTCTCACGCCGTCTTTGCGAAGCTGGATGAGCGGTTCGAGGATGCGGTAACCGAAAGCATCTTGGGGATCAATTCCGAGTTGCTCGAAGACATTGTGCTGCCGTTTTATCCCCGCAACGGTCTCGTCGATATCTGTCAGGATAGTTCCCTGGAGGAGGTATTTCGCTCCGCTTTCCCTGACGATGCGTCCGAATACGTTTTTATAAAAGGACTGGGTAATCGCTTCGCGTTTCTCTTCCGGATCCGTGAGTCCGTCGAGCGCAGCGAAGAACTCTTTGCGTGCGTCGACCACTTCGACCGTAACGCCGAGTTCCTGGAAAAAGTCTACAACCTGCTGGGCTTCTCCTTCGCGCATCAGGCCGTTTTCGACAAAGACGGTCCTGAGACGGTTTCCCAGGGCTTTATGCCCGAGCATCGTGACCGCCGATGAATCGACGCCTCCCGATAGGGCATTGATCGCCATTCCGTCCCCAACGGCTTCCCTGATTTCCTCCACCTTCTCATTGATGAACAACTCCGTGTTAAGTCCCTGCGCGGTAATCTCCGTAGCCATACGGCATTCTCCTTTTTATTTGATAGTTTTTGAATCCGGAAACACCTTGCCTGCTTCGGTTTGATGAAAGATACGGACGATGCCCCCGGAATTTGAATGATGCTGTGTTTGATTCTCCGTTTACAATAAGGCAAAGCAGAGTAGTGGTCAACCTTTTTTTGATAGATGTGCCGTGCCGCAAACCTTCATGGGAAACTTACGGCTTGCTTTGACGAGGTCTGGACACAAACCAGAGAATATAACGATTCCATGGTCACACTACTTCTTGAAACCATAGAAGGTCGCGTGGCCAGAATGCTTCAAGCGCTTTCCACACAAGATCACTAGCCGAACCAAAGGATTCAGGTGACAAGAAATAGCTACGCCATTTTTTGCGCCTGATCCGCGATGTTCGTAAGAAAAAGCACTTAACAATAAAAATCCTTGCCATAATATCTTTCATCCAATAATATACAGAAGTTATACGTGATATTTTCTTTAAGACTGATCCGGACTCAGGGAAGGGAATACCCTTCCCCGGAAGGTATGAAATGTCCGGAGGACACTCCTGCGAGGTATCTGATTTGATCGTCAAGATAACGAGCAGCGCCATACTGGGCATAGATTCCTATCCGGTTGATGTAGAAGTGGATATCTCCCGGGGCCTCCCGCAGTTTTCCACCGTCGGTCTTCCCGACGCATCCGTACGAGAGAGCAAGGACAGGATAAAATCCGCCATAAAAAATTCCGGGTACAGCTTTCCCGGCAACAGGGTGACTATCAATCTCGCTCCGGCGGATATCAAGAAAGAGGGGACAGGTTTTGACCTTCCGATAGCCGTGGGTATTCTGTCGGCACAGGGAATCATCGGAAAAGATCGGCTTTCCGAGTACATGTTCACGGGAGAATTGTCGCTGGACGGAAGCGTCAAAGGCATCCACGGCGCACTGCCGGCCGGAATCCAGGCGGCACAGATGGGGTTGAGAGGAATCGTGCTTCCACGGGAAAACGCCGGGGAAGCCGCCATGGTTGGAAAGATCGAGGTTATAGCTGTTGATTATCTGCACGATGTGGTTGAGTTTTTTAACGGCACAAAAGAAATCCCTCCCATTGAGGCAGATATGTCCGAACTGTTCTCCCGGAACCTTCATTACCCCTTCGATTTCAGCGAGGTTAACGGCCAGAATCAGGCAAAAAGGGCGATGGAGGTGGCGGCCAGCGGAGGGCATAACATACTCATGATCGGCCCGCCCGGCTCCGGCAAAACCATGCTGGCTCAGCGTCTCCTGACGATCCTGCCTGATCTTTCTTTTGAAGAAGCGATCGAAACAACAAAGATTCATTCTGTAGCCGGACTGCTTCGCAAAAAAGAATCTCTCCTGGACGCCAGACCCTTTCGCTCGCCTCATCACACCATATCCGACGCGGGCCTTGTGGGAGGGGGAAGAATACCGAGTCCGGGTGAGATAAGCCTCGCTCATAACGGCGTTCTCTTTCTGGATGAATTGCCGGAATTCAAAAGAAATGTGCTTGAGGTATTGAGACAGCCCCTGGAGAGCGGCCACATAACCGTCTCACGATCTTCCGGATCGGCAACCTACCCTGCCAGATTCATGCTTGTGGCCGCCATGAACCCCTGCCCCTGCGGTTATTTCACCGACAGCAAAAGACAGTGCCGATGCACCCCCAATCAGATACGGCAGTACCGAACCAGAATATCCGGCCCCCTGCTTGACAGGATAGATATACACATAGAGGTGCCGTCCATACGATACAAGGATCTATCGAGAACGTCCGACGGGGAAACATCCGAAACCATAAAGAAACGCGTAAACCAAGCAAGAGATATACAGAAGAGCAGGTTTAAAGACGGAACATTGTGCAACGCGAGGATGTCCAACAGGCAGATAAAAGAGCACTGCGCCCTCGACGGAGACTCGAAGAAGCTCATTGAGATGGCGGTTGACAGGCTCGGTCTGAGCGCAAGGGCCTACACCAAGATATTGAAGGTGGCCAGAACCATTGCGGACCTTGAAGGTGAGGATAAGATCCGCCAGCCCCACATATCTGAGGCTATCCAGTATAGAACCCTTGACAGAGACGTAATTTAAGTATGCGTGATATTTTTTCTTCTTGACAGCTATATATATTTGTGTGTACTTTCGTAGCTTATCGGCTATAATGAAGTAGTTAGGGTTGGCTTCTGTCACCCGGGACAAGGATAAAGCCTTTCCTACTCATTTTGAACCGATTTTCAATAACTGAGACAATAAGGAACCGCATTCATTTTTGAAAGGAAAACCAAGATGGAGATCAAAGTTAAAAAAGTTGATCCGGAGCGCATGAAACTAAAACCCGAAGATGAGTCGAAACTCGGGTTTGGACAGATATTTACCGATTATTTCTTCATTGTGGAATACGACAGTGATACGGGGTGGCACGATGCCTCCATAGAGCCCATACGCCCTCTGTCTCTCGATCCTTCCTCTCTGTGCCTTCACTATGGCCAGGAGATATTTGAAGGCATGAAAGCCTATAGAGGGAAAGATGATTCCATCTATCTGTTCAGACCGGTAGAGAATATAACCCGTATGAATCTTTCCGCGGAAAGATTGTGCATGCCCCCTATAGACAGCGACCTGTTTATGGAAGCGCTGAAAAAGCTGGTTCTTCTGGAAAAGGCCTGGATACCGCGCGGTGCGGGAACATCTATGTATATCAGACCGACGATGATCGCGACGGAGGCCGCACTCGGCGTACACGCATCGAGCAGGTATCTGTTTTTCATCATTATGTGCCCGGTCGGAGCATATTATCCGGAAGGGTTCAGCCCGACCAAGATATTTGTGAGCGAAAAATATGTGAGGGCAGTCCCCGGAGGTGTAGGATACTGCAAGGCGGCAGGCAATTACGCGGCCAGTCTCTATGCAAGCCGGGAGGCCTCGGAAGTGGGCTGTGCCCAGGTGCTGTGGCTCGACTCAAAGGAACGGAAATATGTTGAAGAGGTGGGAACAAGCAACATCTTCTTTGTTATCGGAGATGACCTGATAACGCCCCCGCTCTCAGGAAGCATCCTGCCGGGTGTCACGCGTGATTCCGTGATCCGTCTGGCAGGATCATGGGGAGTCAACGTCCTGGAAAGACAATTGTCGATGGATGAGATATTGAGCTCCAAGGCCGATGGGACTTTGAAAGAAGCCTTCGCATCGGGAACAGCCGCCATTGTATCGCCGGTGGGAACGATCCACTACCGAGGGAAAGACCATGTGATCGGTGACGGCAATACAGGCCCCCTGACTGAAAAACTGTACAATGAAATCCTCCGAATCCAGTATGGTGAAAAGGAAGATCCATTCGGTTGGAGGGTAAAGATCTCGTAATTGTTTATCTTCTCAGAGAGATCCACAACCCTCGTTCAGTTCTTCACAAAACTGTGGAAAGGGCTGTTGATAAAACTGTTGATAGAATATGAGAACACCCTGTTGACGATACCTTACACCGCATTGCTCATAATTTAGGCATTGGATTATTTTTAACAATAACAAGTATTTATAATTACACCCGTGTTATCAAATGCTTACTCTACAGATCATAACCGATTTTATTATCAGATGTTCTCTCCGGGGAAAAACATTTCTGATCCTGTCTGTGATCACGGTGCTGATCCTTCCGGGAACAGCATCTGCTTCCCAGACTCTGCCCCTTGATGAACTTGCCGCGAAGATACAGAAGGTGTATGATAATACAGTTGATTTCAGGGCGAATTTCATACAGGAAGCAACCATTAAATCCATAGACAGGACAACAAGAGAGGAAGGTACGGTCTATCTGAAGAAACCTGAACGGATGCTGTGGAACTATACAAAACCTTCCATGAAGAAGCTGATCATAAATCCCCTCAAGGCGTGGCTCTATATGCCGGATGACAATATTGTGTATGTCCAGGACGCCAAAAAGGTTCTGTCGTCAAAGATGACCATACGATTTCTCACCGGCATCGGAAAACTGAAAGATGATTTTGAAATAGCCTTTCCCGGCACCGGTCCCATGGACACAAAAGGCAATTATGTCATAACCCTTACACCGCATGGATACGAAGCCGGCATCAAAACCCTCCTGATCACTGTGGATAAGGACACTTTCCGCATTGTGGAATGCGTTTTTACCGATATGTACGACAATATCACCAGACTCACCTTCAGCGACATCAGCTTCAACAACAATCCACCGGATGAATTATTCGACTTCACTCCCCCGCCAGGCGTGGAAATATATACCGTCGAGGGACAGTAAGCCTGTAAAAACCTCACGCACCCGGAGCCCATGTCCCCTGTATTACTCCCATCTGAAGGGAATATCTGCGTCAAAATCCGGAGTGAGTTGGCTGTCGCTCACATCCTGCACGAAGATATTGTCGAAGCCCATGTCCAGGGCCTTATTGACAACAGTTTCATATTCCCTTTTAGTCACTCTCCTCCCGAGAAGGGGATGATCAGCGACGGCCCGGATCGGAGTGTACTGAGACATGATGCTAAGTGAAACAGACGTCGATATATGTCTCTTTATCGATTCGAGGACTTCGATGCTGTTTTTCACCCTTCCGGGGAGCACCAGGTGTCTGATAAGTACACCCCTTTTTGCGATCCCATCTTCGACCTCCAGGCAATCTCCCACCTGTCTAGCCATCTCTTGTATCGCAGAGACCGCATGGCAAGAATAATCGCTCACGCCCGAAAACTCGAACGCGTCCCTGTCATTGCCATATTTGAAATCGGGCAGATATATATCGGCAATCCCGTCAAGGAGTCTGATGATATCACTGTTTTCATACCCCCCGCAGTTGTAAACAAGCGGGATGGAGAGTCCCTGTTCGCAGGCACACAGGAGGGCTTCGACAAGCCCCGGAAGATGAGGGGTCGGCGTAACCGCGTCAATATTATGGCATCCCGTATCCTGTAAGCCTTTCATGATAGACGACAGTTCCGCCGGATCAAGCTCCTTACCGTCTGTCCGATGACTGATTTGATAGTTCTGGCAATAGATACACTGCATGTTGCAGGACGAGAAGAAGATGGTACCCGCTCCACATTTTCCCGAAAGGACGGGCTCTTCGCCGTGATGCTCGAGGGCGCTCTCAATCATGACCCTGTCTTCAAGATTGCAGAACCCTCTTTCCCCGGCCGTTCTGTCAATGTGGCACTTTCTCGGACAAAGGACACAGTTTTTCATAATACCGGCAAGGATATCCGCCCTCTTCTTCAGTGTCCCCTCTCTGCAAAGGCCTGCATATCCAGGATCCATACCCTGCACCCTACATTTTCTTTACAACATCGCGCAGTCTTCCGCTCTCCACGAGTTCCAGAAATTGCTCGCCAAGATGTTTCGAAATCGCGACTGTCTGCCGCCAGTTCCTTATCCTCCCAGAAGGATTATCGGCGTATCGTTTGAAATCTCCACGATCCGGCACCCTGTTATAAGGCAATGTACGGATGACGTCCTCCGACGGATACACCATCAGGAGATCTTCCAGATACCCCCCGGGAGGCCGTCTGGAAATCAGCCTCTTATCCATCCAAGTGGGTATTATACGCTCTTGGTGGTTGAACATAAGGGTTATTGTACCCTGTCCGCCGGAGTATTTCTGATTGAGATGATAGTCCGTGAACCCTCCGTCTCTATATGTACCGTTTGGAGCGCCATAGATATCTCTGACGCCTGCAGCGGTAAGTGGCACCGCCGAGGAAGCCAGCAGCGCGTGTTTGAAATTCACTTTATTCAATGCGATCGCCTGTCCCCTGAAATAACGGTCCATACAAAACGGCGGCGGGATGGGACTATTATGGAACACAACCCTCTGGAAAAATGTGTGGATCAGACGGCGGTTTATGGCATTGAAGAGAAATCCCGTCCCGATAGCCAGCCCCTGTAACCACCTTGCATCTGAAGAGGCAAGTCTTTTAGCACGGACCGTCATTATCGCCAGCCTGTATTTCTTATTGACCAGCGCAAACGAGATGGCGTCATCGTCAATATAATTATCTATAAGATCATGGAGGGACTGGAGAACCTCCGCAGGTTTATCACCTCTGGTAAAATTCAATGAAATATAGGCGTCGATAAGCCTGCGATAGCTCTTTTCAGGTTCCGGCTGTACCCATGCAGCAAAGCGCATCGCACCCGCCGATGAACCGGCGAGAACCACAGGAAGGTTATTGCCCAGTGCTCCGTTCTCCAAGAGCGACAGATCGAAGCCGCTGGCCACAAGCCACCTCGGTCCTGAAGCAGCGCCGACATACGTGGTCACCCTGTCAAAATCGAATCCGCTATCCTGTATAATTTCATACACATTTTTTCCGGCACTGACACATATTTCATCCATAGCTATCGTTATTTCCGCTCCCTCATACCGCCTCCATTTTGAACAATAAAGACACTTTCAGTAATCTTGACACGGCATCTCATATACTATAGATTAATTCTCCACAATGAGAAAATATGAATAATGGAAATTGAGACCATGGATATCAAAGCAGAGATTACCCAGACAGGGTATAAGGCACGGAAAGCCGCCGGCATTCTCGCGAACATTTCATCCACTGTAAAAAACGGGGCTCTTCTGAAGATGGCGGAGGCCCTGGTAAAAGAGTCGGATCACATCATTCAGGAAAACGCCAGGGATCTTGAATACGCGAGGGAGAAGGGTCTGTCCGATGCCATGATAGA
>CAZOHQ010000080.1:0-7987 GCA_964579455.1 uncultured Syntrophaceae bacterium
AGGCCACTGAACTGCCAAGAAATCCCGGAACGTGAACGCTGTCACTCATAGTCGTCTCCATAGTTGTCATCTGCCGCAGCAATGCTTGTATTTCTTGCCGCTACCGCACGGACAGGGGGAATTCCTGCCTACCTTTTCCCCTTTTCTCTTAACGGTGGTCGGGGTCGCATCGGTATCCCCCCTGCTCATTATATAATCTTTTTTCTGCTTTTCCTGAATCTCTGTCACATCTTCGTCACTCTGTATCTGAACGATGCAGAGTTTTTGCAGTGTATCTTCCTTGACACGATACACCATCTCCATAAACATATCGTATCCTTCTTTCTGGTACTCCCGAACCGGATCCTTCTGCCCGTAGCCGCGCAGACCAATCCCTTCTTTGAGGTGGTCCATGCCGAGGAGGTGGTCCTTCCAGTGAGAATCGATGGCCTGGAGCATAATGACCTTCATGATGTACGCCATGAGATCATTGCCGAATTTCTTTTCCTTATCGCGCAGAAGTGTGGTGACGTCAGAGATGATCGCAGCGGTGATCTCTTCCCGGTTCATACCCGTCCGGTCCCCATCATCGAAGGTCTTCTTCAGGTAAAACTGCTTGTATACGGCATCGGTCAGGGTCTGAAGATCCCATTCATCCGGCCGGACCTTCTCGTCCAGATAATCACTGACCATGTCATCAACGATTTCCTGCAGCATATCATCGACAGTCGACCACAGGTCACCCCCGTCAAGGACGTTCCTGCGCTGTTCATAGATCACCTGCCGCTGCCGATTCATCACATCATCATATTCAAGGAGATGTTTCCGTATATCGAAATTCTGTCCTTCCACTCGTCTCTGGGCGCCCTCAATGGCCTTGCTGATGAGATTGTGCTCAATCGGTTCACCCTTCTCCACGCCGATCCTGTCCATAACGGACGATATCCTTTCAGCCCCGAATATCCTGAGGAGATCGTCTTCCAGAGATAGATAGAACCGTGACGATCCCTTGTCCCCCTGCCTTCCCGATCTCCCTCTCAGCTGATTATCAATGCGCCGGCTCTCGTGGCGCTCCGTGCCCAATATATGGAGACCACCGACGTCAGCCACCCCTTCACCCAGCTTGATGTCGGTGCCCCTCCCCGCCATGTTGGTTGATATCGTAACGGCCCCCGGTTGTCCGGCCTGAGCTATTATTTCCGCCTCCCTCTCATGATTCTTGGCGTTCAGGATATTGTGTTTGATTCCCCTTTTCGAGAGCTGTCTGCTGAGAAGCTCCGATTTTTCGATGGAGATCGTCCCCACCAGGACCGGCCGATTCTGGCCATGCAGCGCCTTTATCTCTTCTATGGCAGCCTCAAACTTTTCCTCTTCCGTCTTATAGATAACATCCGTATTATCGGTCCGTATCATCGGCATATTGGTGGGCATAACAACCACTTCGAGGTTATAGATCTTTTTAAACTCCGTTGCCTCCGTATCCGCCGTTCCAGTCATCCCGGCCAGCTTCTCATACATTCTGAAATAGTTCTGGAATGTCACGGAGGCCAGTGTCTGATTTTCCCTCTCTATCTTAACCTTTTCCTTTGCCTCAAGCGCCTGATGGAGACCGTCACTGTACCTTCGGCCGGGCATCACTCTCCCCGTGAATTCATCAACGATAACAACCTGTCCGTCCTTTACAAGATAGTCAATATCCCTCCTGAACAGGGTATGTGCCTTCAGGGCCTGGTTTACATGGTGGAGGATCTCCATATTCGCGGGTTCATACAAGTTTTTAACCTGGAGCAGTTTCTCGGCCTTGGCTACTCCCTCTTCGGTCAGGACAACCGATTTGCTCTTTTCATCTATCGTATAATCATCCTCCTTCTTCAGCCGTGGAATGATCTGATTCACCCGGTAATACTTGTCTGTGGATTCTTCGGACGGCCCGGAAATAATAAGAGGAGTTCTCGCTTCATCGATAAGGATACTGTCCACTTCGTCGACGATGGCGTAGTAAAATTCTCTCTGAACATAATTTTCAAGCTGAAAACTCATATTATCGCGCAGATAGTCGAAACCGAATTCGTTATTGGTCCCGTATGTGATATCACAGCTGTACGCACTCCGTCTCTCGGTATCATTTATTCCATGGACAATCACGCCAATGGAAAGCCCGAGAAACTCATAGATCGGTCCCATCCACTTCGCGTCCCTCTTTGCCAGGTAGTCATTCACGGTAATCACATGAACACCCTTGCCGGTCAGTGCGTTCAGGTATACAGGCATAGTCGATGCTAGGGTCTTTCCCTCGCCTGTTTTCATCTCCGCGATCTTACCCTCATGCAGGACAATACCACCTATCACCTGAACATCGAACGGCCTCATTTTAAGGGTCCGCTTCGACACCTCCCTGACAACGGCGAATGCCTCCACAAGGATGTCATCAAGATCAGCGCCACCCGACAGCTTATCCTTAAAATATGGCGTCTTCTCCCTGAGTTCCGAATCGGTCAAACTCTCAATCAGAGGTTCAAGTTCATTTACCTCTTTCATGATCACGGTCAGGCGTTTTATTTCCCTGTCATTTTTAGTTCCGATGATTTTTTTTAATATATAATTCAGCATAAACACACCACAAAAAACCCGGCAATCGATATTACCGGGAGAGTCTCACAGAATCAGATAGGCAGCAACCAGGGCCGGTTCGCATTAAAAAAGATACCTCCGTGGATCGACATACACATCATTCACACAAACACTGTAGTGGAGGTGAGGGCCGGTACTCCTGCCGGAATTACCCACATATCCTATGACATCTCCTCTTTTTACCTTTTGTCCCTTCTTGACGTCGCTCTTTTTGAGCAGATGTCCATAAATTGTTACCATACCGTTTCCATGGTTTATCTTAACTAGGTTCCCTATTGCCTTTTCCTTGTCTACACGGACCACGACACCATCCGCGGGAGCCACAATCTCACTGCCAATCTCTGTTGCAATGTCGATACCTTTATGAGACTCTCTTTTTCCCGTAAAGGGGGAAATCCTATATCCAAAATCTGAAGAAACCCAGCCTATCACAGGCCATATAGACGGCGTAGAGGCAAGTATTGATTTCTGCTTCTCAAGAAAATCAAGCAGTTCTGTAAAACTGTCTTTTTGAAGGGCAGATTCGTCAAGCAACTGATCCATATTTTCATGTATTCTATCAATAAGATCGGACTCTATCTCTGCGGCACGCGAAATCGCCTTTCCCTCTCCGGGCACCGGCCCTCCGATACCAAGAAGTTGGCTGCCACTGCGCTTATTGTCAAGATTCGTCATTATCCTTATTTTTTTATCGAATTGTACCAGATCCACCATTTTTTTCTCAAAATCGCACACCTTACTTGCCAGAAAGTTGAGCTGGGTCTCTTGCAGAAGAGTTGTCTGCTCCAGCCCGGCGAGTTTCAATAATTTGTCTCTGGTCTCTACGTACGTATAAGAAAGATAACAGATCGATAATAAAGAACTTATTAATAGGATGGAGATAAATAATACAAGTGGAGTCGAAATCCTGAACTTTTTTATTGGTCCCTTTCCCTGGGGAATGGCAAAAATGGTATAATATTTTATTCCCATCCCAGATCCTTTCACGCACCATTTATCGCAGAAACTTAGAAAATCCTGCCAGCTTTCTGATACTGCCAATATCTCGAAGATCCGTTTTCATTGAATCCTGAAGCGCTTGCAGGTTATATACAGAATTTTTGATAACATCACGCCGTACTCTATGGAGATTTACCATAGATGTCTTAAATGTCAAGTAAAGATTGGAGTCTTACTACGCTCTTTTTTCTACTACAATGAGAGGATCGCCCACATCGACCTCGTCTCCAGGTGACACCAATACATCCGAAACCACTCCATTTATTTCAGAGATTATGTTATTGAGCATTTTCATTGCTTCAAGAACTATCAGTATTTGCCCCGCCGAAACCTCTTCCGCCTCCGTAACGGGAACTTCACTTACGGTCCCCTTTATGGGAGATCTGACATCTCCCGATTGCGCGAGTTTTTCTATCTCTTTTGCCGACAGGAGAATCTTTCTTTCTTTCTTTTCACCTTCCCGTTCAAGTTCCGTCAGTATGGGTTCGGGATGATAGTTTATGGACAGATACGTAACGGCATCCCCTGTCTTTGTTTTCCGTTGCGGACCGATCTCTACAATATGATGTTTCCCATAGGCATCAGAAAATTCAAACCTCTCTCCAAGATTGAATCCACCTTTCTTAAACCATACACAGGGAGGCAATACCCATGTCTTGCCATATTTCTCCTCAAACTTAAAGAAATTCACCGCATCATTGGGATGTTGCAGATATAACACAAATTCATCTTCCGTTGCCTCCCGTCCGAGACGATGTTCAAGCACCCTTTTTTCTACATCCAGATCGACATCTTCTATCTTCTGATATCCTTTTTCCCTTTCTAATATTTCTTTCCAATCCGGCCCGAATACCGTCTCATATATGGTATCGGAGGGCCTGTAAAAAGGAAATTCTCCATATCTCTCAAGCATCAGATTTTTCAAGTCATCATTTGCGTTTTTATATCTTTTACCGTTGAGGACATTATTGACAGCCGTGGTCCACAGGATCTGCGAACCCGGAGTGACGCTCCACCAGTTACCAAGCTCAACCTGAACACGTGGCAATTCTTTCTGGAGGATTTCCGGCATCAAATGCAGAAAATCACCCTTGACCGCCTGTTCAAAACTCGATCCTGTCGCCCCACCCGGCAATTTATGTGTCTGAACCGTGGGGTCAAATCCAAGAAACTGAGATTCAAGATCTTTATAATACTCTCTCTGGGGACGCAACTTATTCGATGTATCGATAACGGCCTGCCGGTCCATACCCAGCGCGCGATGACCGTATTCATCCAGCGTATCGATGACCGTCAATATAGGGGGCGGCCCATAGAATCCGGTGAAGGCATGATCTGCCGCATCCACAACCTTCGCCCCGTTTCTCACAGCCTCAACAATCCTTCCCACATCGTTTCCATCCGTGTTGTGGCCGTGGTAGTGAATAATGAGATCCGGATACCTGTTCAGAATGGATTTTGTCAGGTGTCCAATCCTCTTAGCGGTTCCGAGACCACCATGATTCTTTATACAGAGGATAATATCCTCACCGGTAACATCAAGTATCTCCCCAACCTTTTGGACATAGAACCCGTTAGTGTGCTCCGGTCCTGTCGAGAAAGATATCGAAGGCTCCAGTATGCACCCAGCCCTCTTCACCTCCTCGAACACCGCGGTCATGTTTGGTATGTAATTAAGAAAATCAAAGACCCTCCACAGGTGTACATAGCGGGCGAAACTCCGGACTGTCAAACGAATCACATTTTCGGGATAGGGCCGGTAGCCGAACAGATTGATGCCTCTGCAGAGTGTTTGAAACATTGTATCGGGCATCAACGAACTGAGTATCTGTAGCTTTTCCAAGGGGTCAATCTGTCTGCGCAGCATATCCACATGAACCGAAGCCCCTCCCGTTATCTCAAGAGAAAGGTACCCGGCGTCATTTCTCTCTTTTGAGACCAGAATCTGGGTGTGCGGCATTATGCGGTTTTTGAAGTCGGATTGAGAGAGGTCCCTCTCTGTATTGGTTATGTAATATCCATCTCCCGTCCTGATCTTGTCGAGAACATGTCGTACCCCGCCCTCACGCAAATCACGAGGTGTAATTCTTTCATCAATGGTCTGCTGCACTACTTTAATTCCTTTCCCTCAGTTACTGTCCAGTCTTACAGTTAACTTCTTATGGTTGATCGTTTTGCGTTGCCCTTAACTCTCAGAATCCGAAGCCTCAATACGCATAAGGATTAATTTTTTTCGCATGAATTTCCGCAATCAACTGCGAGAGTTTTGCAACCTCACGCTTATTATCCGGGTAGTCAAACACCTGGGCATGAGTGTCCAGATACGATGTATTGAACTCGCCCTTCCGAAAATCGGGTTCGTCACAGATTGCCAGGTAGAATGGTATCGTCGTCTTCGGGCCGACAATCAGAAAATCATTCAATGCCCTCTTGAGACGCTGTACAGCCTGCTCCCAGTTATGACCACGAACGGTCATCTTTACCAGAAGCGAATCATACTCTGTCGGTATCTTGTATCCCTGATACACGATACCATCCAGCCTTATACCGGGACCTCCGGGAGACTGGTATACCTCCACTCTCTTTCCGCCTTCCGGCATGAAATTGTTTCTTGGATCTTCCGCATTAACCCGTACCTGGATGGCCTTACCCAGAAGATGAAATCGTACTTCGGGAATCTTCAGATGTTCCCCTTGTGCTATCATTATCTGTTCTCTCACGATATCGATACCGATCAGCATCTCGGTAACCGTGTGTTCAACCTGAAGCCGGGTGTTAATCTCCATAAACCAGAACTTATTTGTTGCGGGATCAACCAGAAATTCAACGGTCCCCGCATTTATGTAACCGGACTCCCTGGCCGCCAATACGGCCGTCTCACACATCGATTCAAGAACATCAACAGGAAGATCGGCAGGCGCAATTTCTATCAGTTTCTGGTGTCTCCGCTGGATGGAACAATCCCGCGAGCCGAGATGGATGACTTTCCCGTGCTGGTCGGCCAGTATCTGGATCTCGACGTGGCGGGGGTTCTCGATACACTTCTCTATATAGATATTATCATCATTGAAGGCATGTAAGGCTTCCGCCCTCGCCTGGGGTATCTGGATCAGCAGGTCCTTTTCATCTTCAACCCTTCGTATCCCTCTCCCTCCTCCGCCGCAGGACGCCTTCAGCATAAGGGGGAAACCGTATGTATTCCCAAAGGCAATAGCTTCTTTTGTCCCTTCTTCACCAGCGGCTAGATTCCCGGTGCCCGGTGTAATAGGTATGCCCGCCTTCTCCATGATTTGTCTGGCAACAATCTTATCGCCCAGGTTGTGGATAACCTCGGGAGGAGGACCGATGAAAGCGATATCGGCCTTTTCACAGGCACTGGAAAAATCGGGATTCTCCGCCAGGAATCCATACCCGGGGTGTATCGCATCGGCACCGCTCTTGCGGGCCGCCCAGATCATCCTGTCAATGTCAAGATAATCCTTTCTCGGCCCATCGCCTATCATGATCGCCTCATCCGCAAATCTGATAAAGAGCGCTTCTTTATCCGGGTTCTCGTAAATGGCTACGGACCCGAGTCCCAGTTCCTTGATCGTCCGAATCAACCTCAGAGCTATCTCACCCCTGTTGGCAACCAGGACTTTATGTATCTTTTTACCTGTCGTCATTATTACCCTTCCAAACAAAGATGTAAAAAGCTTAAAAGCTTATAGTCATCATCTTGACATGTCAAGAAAATAGGTTATCGTAAAGTGGCAGAGCGTGATTTGTTGCGAATAAATCAGATGTAATTGTGCATTATACTGTACAAATCTCTGTCCAGATTCCCGGAACCCTCTCTTTTGTAATCCTCCAGCGCAGCCTTGAGTGCATTATAGGTCCTCGAGTCCGCGAGATCATCGAGTCTTCTGTATATACCTTTTCTTCTGCCAAGACGATATATGAGTCTGTCATCTTCAGGCATCGCGAAAAACCTGTCAATAATGGCAATGAGTTTTTCTTTGTCCTCCGGAAGTTTGCCTTCCAATTCTTCCAGTAGATTCAGTATATGATCGCTGACTATCCTGCTTTCAATACCTTCAAGGTTTTCAATAAACAGCTTTATTTCCTTTACCACATCCTCATCACTAAGCGGCTTGAATTCTCCGTCCTTCATCATCCGGTAGAGGTCCGTACCTTTTCGTACCTGCAGCGACCGTAACCGTATGTAATTCGGATTTATCTCATTGATGACTCGTGCGGTTTCCAAGGCATTCTCGCGGGACCATCGGTCACCACCAAGACCCGGCATGATATACTCGGAGAGAGATATGCCCGATTCAACCACCTTTTTTCCGCCCTCTATGTGCTGTGCGGCAGTCACACCTTTTTTTACGAACTT
>CAZOHQ010000081.1:0-3303 GCA_964579455.1 uncultured Syntrophaceae bacterium
CGAGGGCTGGTCGTATCTTGCGAAACGGGGCTTCTTATTTTATGAGCATGCTGGATGCGTCCAGCGCCAGTGGAGACAGGCCGGAGATCGGCCCCTTCAGTGGCTGTATATGGATGTCTGTTCCCACCGGCTGGAGCCGTAGCGCCACATCAAACAGGTCTTCTACGTCCAGAAGCGGGACCGGAATGCTATTCGAAGGAGTTTCTTCATGGCGATGGGTGTGCACGCTGAACCATGTGCTGAATGACTGCTCCTCGGCAAGTTTCTTCAAATCCGCAAGACATCCCCTTATTGATTCGTCGAATTTGAGCCCGTCAATAATTACCATCTCAGGGTGAAATATGTTCTGCCCGGTAAGATCCGCGAGCCTTTCCTTGAGCCTCGGTACGCTGAAACCCGCTACCCTGAAGGTCATGATAAATCTGTGAGGAAGCAGAGTTTCCCAGAGCTGGCCTGCCTGTTCAAAAGCGTAACGCTGCGCCAGAAGGTTGAACAATTCCTTATACCATAGGGTGATCTTGTCAACAGGATCATTCAGACTTATGTGCAGGACGTTTTTATCTCTCAGCATTGCGTTAAGAGCAAGCTGGACCAGGAGAGCTGTTTTGCCTACGCCGGCCCGTGAAAGAACGGCTCCGAATGTACCCTTTGAGATAATGTCCGTTGCATCTCCCTCAAGTCCGAGGGGATGTTTGATAGCGAAATCGTTTTTTACCATTGTTATGCTCCTGTATCTTCCATTTGGCCTTTAGCTTTTCTATTGTATACCTTTCTTTGCTTTCGCCGCGTTTTCTATCAATTCTTCCGCGATTGACTGGGGGACCAGTTTGTAGAGTGCGAATTCCATAGTGAACTGAGCCTGTCCCTGCGTTGCCGATCTGAGGACAGTCGAGAATCCGAACATCTCGGCCAGTGGTGCCTGCGCTTCAATCACGCACATGGGCCCATCATCCTGTGCGCCGACGATCATTCCGCGACGCTGATTTAATAGACCCATGACCGGACCCTGAAATTCAGTGGGTGTCTCGACGACGACCTTCATTACCGGTTCATGAATGACGGCTTTCGCCCTGGCGTAAGCCTCTCGAAATGCGCCGCGTGCCGCCGCCTGAAATGCCATCTCCGATGAATCCACGCTGTGGGACGCTCCATCATTGATAAGCACCCGTACCCCTGTTACCGGGAACTCCATTCGTGGGCCTTTTGCCATGCACGCATAGAATCCCTTCTCGCACGCGGGAATGTACTGTGTAGGAATAACCCCTCCTGTAATCTTGTTGACGAACTCAAATTCCGCTTCCGTGATGGGCTCAATATATCCAGCGATCCGGCCGTATTGTCCCGATCCGCCGGTCTGTTTTTTGTGCGTGTAGTTAAACTCCGCTTTTTTGGTGATGGTTTCACGGTATGCGACTCGTGGTTTCCCGGTTTCAACTTCGGCGCCATACTCGCGCCGCATCCGTTCAACGTAGATTTCCAGGTGCAGTTCGCCCATCCCTTCAATAATCGTCTCTTTTGTTTCATCATCAACGTAGGTCTTGAAGGTAGGGTCTTCTTTTGTAAAGCGGTTCAGAGCCTTGGACATGTTTATCTGGGATTGGTTATCTTTTGGGATAATGGACAAAGAAATTACCGGGTCGGCGACAAACATGGAACTCATGGTCAGTGAGATTCCCGGGGACGTAAAGGTGTCGCCCGACGCACAGTCAATACCAAAAAGTGCTCCAATGTAGCCTGCGGGAATGGCCTCCATCTCTTCCATCTGATCGGCATGCATGCGGACAACGCGTCCAACCTTGACCTTCTTCCCTGTGCGGGCATTTACTATGGTGGATCCCTTTACGATGGAACCCTGATATACTCGGATGTAGGTAAGCTGACCATAGGCTCCGTCTTCCAGCTTGAATGCGAGGGCCACTGACGGAGCTTCAGGGTTTGAAGAGAGGACAACTGTTTCTTCATTGTTGTCCATGTCAAGGGCTTCATTTTTCATCTCAGAGGGGCAGGGAAGCAGTTTTGTCACGGCGTCGAGCATAGGCTGAACACCCTTGTTCTTGTAAGCCGACCCCATGAGAACCGGTGTTATTTCCCGTGTGAGCGTTCCACTGCGCAGGGCGCTTATAAGAAGATCTTCCGGGATTTCCTTCTCTTCGAGAATGGCCTCGGTGAGTTCATCTGAGAACATCGAGGCGGCATCGATCATCTCTTCCCTCTTTGCGGTGGCTTCCTGCATCAGGGCGCTCGGGATCTCATCAATGCGAACATCCTCTCCATTCTCGCCGTCAAAATAGACCGCTTTCATGGAAACAAGATCCACAACTCCCTGAAAATTGTTTTCGAGTCCGATTGGTATCTGTATGGCAACCGCGTTGTGCCCCAGTTTCGACCTGAGCTGGTCAATGACACGATACGGATTCGCGCCGCTGCGGTCACACTTGTTTATAAAAGCAACGCACGGGACTTTGTACCGTTTCATCTGCTGGTCGACGGTAATCGACTGTGATTGCACGCCACCTACTGAGCACAGGACAAGGACAGCTCCATCAAGAACCCTGAGAGAACGCTCAACCTCTACCGTGAAATCAACGTGCCCGGGAGTATCGATGATGTTGATTTCATGTCCTCTCCATTCGCAGAATGTAGCCGCAGAGGCTATGGTGATGCCGCGTTCCTTTTCGAGCTCCATGGAGTCCATGGTGGCTCCGACCCCATCCTTCCCCTTTACGTCATGAATCGCATGAATACGCTTTGTATAGAAGAGGATCCTCTCTGTCAGCGTTGTTTTTCCCGAATCGATGTGGGCGCTGATTCCTATGTTTCTTACTTTTTTATCTTCCATCCCTGTTTTCCCTGTGTATGGTAATTATTATTCAACCGTCTCTAGTAAATAACCCCAGTAAATAACCCCCCTGGCGGTGGTCCACCATATGGGGGGTCCGTAGTTGTGTAATCTGATGCGGAAGACCGCCGGATATAGTACACTACCTTAAACCTGTCAAGGTTTATTTCGGATTTCCAAGTATAAACCGAAAGGTGTCAAAAACGCAACCAAGATGTTTTTGATTGAGAAATAGCGTCTTGACTTTTACTTGGCGAATTGACATAATCCCTGCCAGTGAGTAAATCACTTGAAAAATAAGTGTAAATATAGGTGTAGAATTGGGAAAATTTAACGAACTTGAGCAAAAAATCAAGGGAATTATAGAAGAGTATTCCGTACAAAAGGAACGGAATCTTGAGCTGGAAAAGTTGTTGGAGGGAAAAATCGCGGAGCTGGAAGAGGCAAACAACAAGATAAGGACT
>CAZOHQ010000081.1:3313-7946 GCA_964579455.1 uncultured Syntrophaceae bacterium
GTTGAATCAGCAAGTATCATGGCTTTTGAAACAATATTGTTTTTAATTTGAATGCCAACAAGATAAGGACTTTACACAATGAAAAAGATGCGGTACGTACCAAGGTGGATATGCTCCTTGATATGCTGCATGATGTAGAAGTGCCTTAGGCTCAACACAGGGGAATCGCATTTGAAAAAGCGTTTCGATATAATGGTAATAGGGCGAGAATTTTCAGTCCTGAGTGATAAAGGGGATGAGTATGTAGAGAAGATTGTCCGGTATATAAATGAGAGGGCTACGGAAATAGGAGATGCCTCAGAGAATGTAACAACTTCAGATATTGCTATATTGGTTGCTTTAAATATTGCCGAAGAATTGTTTAAGGTAAAAGAAGAAAAAGAGGATCTGCATAGCAGATTTGAAAACGGAGTTGAAGAATTAATCAGTTATATAGATAGAAAAAGCAAGTCAATCCCCTGCGATGTACGTGATGACTTTTAGTTTTTTGAACCAACACCTTATAGCTGGGTGCTCTTCCTTGTTAGTGGTGTGCATGTCTGCCAGTTCCCGCAAGGGAAGAGGTGGAAAGCCTTAAGCAGCAACAGGGCGCTAAATCTTTTATAAGGTTCAAAAAAGGGGTTGTTACGGCATAGGCGGGGGAGAATATGGCAGAAGCAGTTCCATTTCTCTCAAGGGCCAGGGTGAGTTGTATCCAACCCTACCTCCATGTGATTGCGCTTAGGGCGCAACATGTCGTTTTCCTGTCCCCTCCCGTTCCTACAAAGTTTAAGTTCCCAGTTTTTACATGATAATTACGGGGGGAGGTAAGAGAATTTGCTTAACATCAGTTTTATAATACTAATAGCGCTGGGGTCTGTCGCGGTTGGCGTGGTGCTGGGTTATTGTGTCAGAAAGAGCATCTCCAGCAGGATGCTGGAGTCGTCTGAAAACCTGTCACTGAGGATTACAAGCGAGGCCAAGAAGGAAGCGGAGAATATCAAGAAGGAAGCTGTTCTTCAGGCCAAGAGCAATCTCCTCAAGTCCAAAAGTGAATTCGAAAGAGAAACAAGAGACAGAAGATCGGAACTTGAGAAGATAGAAGAAAGACTTCGTCAGAAGGAAGAAAACCTGGATAAAAGGGTTGACCTTTTCGCCCAGAGAGAAGCCGGTATAGAGAAAAAAGAGAACGCGGTCCTTGGTAAAGAGTCGCTCTGGAATGAAAAGCATAACAAGCTGGACAAGATTATTGAAGAACAAAGGGAGCAACTGGAAAGAATCGCCGGGATTTCATCACAGGAGGCAAAGGAACATCTTGTCCAGTTGATGGTAGATGAGGCGCGGCACGAGGCGAGCGGTGTCATAAGAAAGGTAGAGGAAGAGACAAAACGGGAATCCGAAAAGATGTCCCAGGAGATACTGGCCTATGCGGTCCAGAGGTATGCATCCGATTTTATAGTCGAGAAAACCGTATCGGTTGTCAATCTTCCCTCGGATGAAATGAAGGGAAGAATAATCGGCAGAGAAGGAAGAAACATACGGGCCATAGAGGCCGCTACCGGTACAGACCTGATTATCGATGATACACCCGAAGCCGTGGTTATCTCGAGCTTCGATCCCATACGGCGGGAAGTGGCAAAGAGGTCACTGGAGAATCTGATAAGTGACGGGAGGATTCATCCGGGGAGAATAGAGGAGATAGTCAAGAAGGTAAGAACCGAGATTGACAAGGTGATTCGGGAAACCGGTGAACGAACGTCATTCGATGCGGGAGTACACGATGTTCATCCCGAACTACTGAATCTCCTCGGTCGATTGAGGTTCCGGACAAGTTTCTCCCAGAACGTCCTGGAACATTCCATGGAGGTCTCGTATCTTGCGGGGATGATGGCCGCCGAGCTTAAGGTGAACGTAAAGGATGCCAAGAGGGCCGGACTGCTGCACGATATAGGGAAGGCCATCGACCATGAGGTGGAAGGGCCGCACGCTGTCATCGGAGCGGAGTATGCCAGGAAATTCGGTGAATCCGAAAGGATTGTACAGGCTATCGCGCAGCATCATGATGATGGACGGAACAATACCGTCCTGGGCGTTCTGATACAGGCGGCGGACACCCTTTCCGCCGCGAGACCCGGCGCCCGCAGGGAGATGCTGGCGACATACGTAAAGCGGTTGACCGAACTGGAGGGAATAGCGACATCGTTCAAAGGTGTGGATAAATGCTACGCCATCCAGGCAGGGAGAGAAATACGTATCCTCGTTGAAAATGAGAAGGTGTCTGAGAATGACGCCGTGATGCTCTGCAAGGATATAGTTAAAAAGGTTGAAGCGGAGCTTACCTATCCCGGACAGATAAAGGTAACGGTCATACGGGAGATGCGTGTGTCCGAATTTGCAAAATAGAACGGAAAGATCTGAAGCGTGAAGGTACTCTTTATCGGAGACATTGTGGGAAACCCGGGACGGAGAGCGGTAAAAGTCCTCCTCCCCGGCATAGTGGGGAACTATGGAGTAGATATCGTCATCGCGAATTGTGAGAACGCGGCCGGTGGATTCGGTGTGACCAGAAAGATCGTCGATGAACTCTACCACAACGAAATAGACATTCTGACTTCCGGAAACCATATATGGGATAAGAAAGAGATAAGCAGTTTTATTGACGACTACGAGACCCTTTTAAGACCGGCCAATTACCCCGGGGGTACTGTTGGGAAGGGAAGTGTGCTGGTGAATACCAGGTTGGGGATATCCCTGGCCGTCTTGAACCTTGAAGGGAGGGTCTTTATGAAGCCCCTCGATTGTCCCTTCCGTGTTGCCGAGAGAGAAATAGATGGGCTGAAGGATAAAACGAATATCATCTTTGTCGACATGCACGCCGAAGCGACCTCTGAAAAGGAGGCGCTGGGATGGTTTCTGGATGGACGGGTCAGTGCCGTCGTAGGTACGCATACCCATGTGCAGACAGCGGACGAAAGAGTGCTCCCCCTCGGGACCGCTTACATAACGGATGCCGGCATGACGGGTTCCTTTGATTCTGTTCTGGGTATAAGAAAAGAGGTGGCACTTGAACGGTTTCTAACCCTCCTGCCCAACAGGTTCGATGTCGCGAAAGGGGATGTCCGGCTCCAGGGAGTATTGATAGATATTGATAACAGGACGGGCAAGGCTCTTTCTATTGAGAGATTGAACATTGCCATGGAAGGTTGATACTTATGGGCGGGAAAAGCGCATATGACGTACTTCATGAGAGAGGTTTTATAGAGCAGGTAACAGATGAGAAGCCCATAAGGGATCTTCTGGAAAGAGAAAATATCACCTGTTATATCGGTTTTGACCCGACTGCCGCGAGTCTTCACATCGGGAGTCTTGTTCCGATAATGTCTCTTATGCATATGCAGCAATGCGGTCACAAACCTATCGTTCTTGTCGGCGGAGGCACCGCCCTTATAGGTGATCCGAGCGGCAAAACTGAGATGCGCCGTATATTGACACGTGATGAAATAGATATAAACGCAGAGGCTATCCAAAAACAGCTCTCACAGTACCTGGATTTTGGGGATAACAAAGCGATCCTTTTGAACAATGTCGACTGGTTGGCTGAACTCAACTATTTAGAATTTCTGAGAGATATAGGGAGCTGTTTCAGCGTCAACCGGATGCTTGCCGCGGAGAGCTATCGGATGCGTCTGGAGAAGGGGCTCAATTTCATAGAATTCAATTATATGCTTCTGCAATCCTACGACTTTTATTATCTCTGCAAGAATTATGGGTGCGTTCTCCAGATGGGGGGCAATGACCAGTGGGGCAATATTGTGGCCGGGATTGACCTTACACGGAGACTCGAAGGGAAAAAGACCTATGGCATGACCTTTCCTCTTCTGACCACAGCCCAGGGACACAAAATGGGCAAGACCGAGAAGGGAGCGGTTTGGCTGGACGCCGGACTTACCAAACCCTATGATTATTTCCAATACTGGATAAACACGGAAGATTTGGATGTGGTTAAATTTCTTGGGTTCTTTACCCTTCTGCCGATGGAAGAGGTAAAGGAGGCGGGAAAGCTCTCGGATTCCGAGTTGAATATGGCAAAGGCGGTTCTGGCTTTTGAGGCCACAAGTATTACGCATGGACATGATGCGGCGGTTGCCGCCTGGGGAGCGGCGGTGAACACCTTCGGGTTAAAACCGGTACGTTCCAACCTGTTCCCGTCAAGCTCCATACCCAGAACTGATATATCTCGAGACATCTCTGCGATGCCTGCCGTCGCAAAAACGAGGGAAGAAATTGCGGTAGGCATTCCCGCCTTCGAACTTTTTTATACTGTTGATTTGTGCGCGACCAAGAGTGAAGCGCGGAGGGTCATCTCGCAGGGCGGCGCTTATGTGAACGGGGAACAGGTTCAGACATTTGATGAGAAAATAGGTATCGATCGTCTTAATCAAGATGGAGAAATCCTCCTGAGAAAAGGGAAAAAACGGCATATGGTGATTAAGGTATCATGACAACGCCGTTATGATGCTCTTGCGAAAGTTTATTAACGAATTCATTTGAGGCCAAGTTTGTACCTTGTTGTATACAGACTTGACCTTTTCATCCCTAAAATGGCGGCGGCACCGGCAGGTTCTCCTATTCGTCCGCCAGTCTTTTCTAATAT
>CAZOHQ010000082.1:0-7891 GCA_964579455.1 uncultured Syntrophaceae bacterium
GGGATACGGGTTGTGTTCCCTGAAGCCGAAGATCCTCGCATCCTGGAAGCCGCATCGATCGCACAATCTCAGGAGATCGCCATTCCCATCTTGGTGGGCGATCCGGTGAAGGCACAAGCGGTAGCGCACGAACACGGTATTGATATCTCCGGGATGGACATTATTCTTCCGGAAGAATCGGCCCAATTCGACGCCTATGCGGAGACCTATCGTGCATCGACGACCCTCCGCGAGGGGGCCGTCAGGAGGTTGTTGAAGAAGCCGATCTTTTACGCGGACATGATGGTGAAGGTCGGGGATGCGGATGCCATGGTCGGTGGCGCGGTGTATGAAACGGCAACCGTGATTATGGCGGGAACCATGGTCATCGGGATGAAGGAAGGGGCTTCCACGCCGTCGAGTTTCTTTGTTATGGACATCCCCGGATTTGAAGGGGGAGAGAACGGCAAGCTCATATTTGCGGATTGTGCCGTGGTCCCGGATCCGAATGCCGACGAACTGGCCGACATCGCCATAGCAAGTGCGGACAGTGCAAAAAAGCTTCTGGGGTGCATCCCCCGGGTCGCCATGCTCTCCTTCTCGACGAAGGGAAGCAGTCTGGAACCCCCGGTGGAAAAGGTTGTTCGGGCAACTGAAATAATCAAGGAACGGCGGTCGGATATACTGGTGGATGGGGAATTACAGGCAGACACTGCCATTGTGCCCGCAATAGCCCAGAAGAAGGTCAAGGGGAAAAGCCCCGTTGCCGGCCAGGCAAATGTCCTTGTTTTCCCGGATCTGAACTCGGGAAATATCGGGTACAAGCTGGTTCAGCGCCTGGCGGGGGCCGATGCGATTGGACCGCTCCTGCAGGGATTCGCGAAGCCGGTTTGTGACCTGTCCCGCGGAGCGACCGTGGAGGATATCGTTGGATCGATCGTGATGACGGCGATACAGGCAATTGATTAGTCCCTCAAAGGAGGGCTCCGTGATTTACGGTGTTGGGATCGATATCGAGAAAAAAGACCGCTTGAGAAAGGCGTTGGGCCGCAATGAGCGGGCGTTTGTGAAGTATGTGTTCACCCCGCGGGAGGTATCCTATGCCCGGAAACAGGAGGATATGGTTTCACATCTGACGGCTATTTTTTCTGCGAAAGAAGCGGTCATCAAGACAGTCGGGACCGGGTGGAAAGGCGGGGTCAGGTTGACCGATATCGAAATCAGCCATGATGCCTATGGGAAACCGGAAGTTGTCTTGTCCGGAAATCTTCAAGGAATAGCTGTATCGCGTCATATCACGACGATCATGGTATCGCTTTCCTATGAAGATACCTATGCGGTTTCGTACGCCGTCGCCCTGATGGGGTAGGAGCGTGTAGTGGTAAAGACGCTTAAACGCACATAGGACAAGAGGATAGTTAATGTGAAGATACTGGTAATCAATACGGGCAGTTCGTCTATTAAATATCAACTTTTCGATCTGGGTTCTCAGGATACGGTAATGGCTTCAGGTATCGTTGAAAAGATTGGTGAGGATACCAGCTTTTTAAACTATAAAAGAATTCTGCCCGGAGGCGACGGATTTGAAGAAAACGCGGAAGAATGTTCGGTCGCCGATCACCATGAGGGCATGAGTCGTATTGTAGACCTGCTGGTTGATCCGAAACATGGGTCTATCAAAGACAAGAAGGAGATCTCGGCAGTCGGGCATCGTGTAGTCCATGGAGGTGAAACATTCCATGCGCCCACAATTATTGACGAGAAGGTCATTGAAGCCATCGAGGATAATATTCCCCTGGCTCCCCTGCACAATCCGTCCAATCTGGTCGGGATTAAGGTAGCGGAATTGACTTTTCCGGATATACCTCAAGTTGCCGTGTTTGACACAGCATTTCATCAGACTATGCCTATGAAGGCATTTCTCTATGCGGTTCCCCTTGAAATGTACAAAAAAAACGGGATTCGCCGTTACGGGTTTCACGGAACGTCTCATGCCTATGTCGCTGAAAGATCCGCGGATTATCTGGAACGACCTTTGAGTGAATTAAATTTAATAACGATACATCTGGGCAATGGGGCCAGTATGGCGGCTATCAAAGAGGGGAAATGCGTGGACACAACAATGGGTATGACCCCCCTTGCGGGATTGGTTATGGGGACTCGATCGGGCGACATTGATCCGGCACTTCCATTCTTCATGGCGGAACGTTTTCGGTTATCTCTCCAGGATATCGATACGCTCCTGAATAAAGAGAGTGGTCTGAAGGGGTTGTGCGGAACAAATGATATGAGAGAAGTAATCGATCAAAAAGATGCCGGTGACAAGGACTCAGAGATTGCCCTGGAGGTCTATGCCTACAGGATAAAGAAGTATATCGGGTCATATCTTGCGGCCTTGGGAAATCTCGACGCCGTCATTTTTACGGCGGGCATAGGAGAAAACGTATCATACATCCGCGAACTGTGTTGCAGTGACTTGGATGGACTAGGCATTGAGATCGATACCGAAAGAAACACTATGGGCGGAAATGGAATCAGGGAGATTAATTCAGCGGGAAGTAAATCTAAAATCCTTGTTATTCCAACCGATGAAGAGCTGAAGATTGCACGGGAGACAAAAAAGTTAATAGAGAGTTAGTATATAGAGACCATGCAAAAAGGTGGGAGGAGCACGACCGGTTGCACGGTCTGCCTGAGCGCGGCACGCTCTCGCATCAAAGCGAGGTGACCATGTTACTGGTAACCAGTCTGCTTTCTTTTATAATAATATTATTATGGCCATTGAGTTGGATCATGTTGTGCCTATTCCGTCTTCGATCCTGTCAACCCATAATCGAAAGTCTTAGATATAGGGGAGTGACATACGTTTTGGGTATGTCTGAGCAAAAACAATTTTAAAGGGAGGAAGAAGATGAAAAGGAACAGAACACTAAAATTAGCAAGTTTTTTGTTTGCGTTGGTCCTGGCAGTTACATTTTCAGGTGTAGCTGTTGCAACTCAAGACACGCCGTACATCGGGTACGGTAAGTTTGATACCGGTGGAATAGGATACAAAGAGTTCGGAGCGCTTCGTGGGGCCATATATGGCGCCATGAAAGAGGCAGGTGCGGAAGCATATCCGTTAGATTACATAGCCAGCAAAACCGGATTGAGCAAGAAAACAGTCGCCGACAGAATAAACAGGATGGTAAAGAACGAATATCTTGCGCCCCTGATGAGTATACAGGTCAATGACGCAAAGTTCTTCCCATACTATGTATACTATGCCGCCATAAAACTGAAACCGGGCACAACGGCTGACCAGAAAAAGGCTTTCACAAACAGCATACGAGATGACAAAGTATTCTGCACTTCGTATGAGACAAAGGGCGATTTCGATTACTGGGCAGGGTATCACGTTGAAAGCTGGGAAACCTGGTATAAACTGGTAAGACCATACTTGGAAAATGACATCGTTGAAAGCTACACCCTTCTCCCCGCGTCGGCGCAGGTAAGGCATGGAATGTCCAACGCGTACGCCGTGCCGGAGAAAGATATGATGTGCGATGTGGCTTATCCATCAAATTTCGATGCTCTTCCGGAAGTTACGAAGGGTAAGCTGACAGCGGACGATGTAAAGATCATCAAAGCATGGAACAAAAAATTACCCCTGGACAAGCAATTCAACTGGAAAAAGATTGCCAAAATATCGGGGCAATCGGAGAAGGACCTGATATCGCTCTTAGCCGGGCTGCGTGAGAGCAAAATTCTTTTAGGTCCCTTCTGGGCGTTCAACTGGAAAAAACTCGGAGTCAAGCGACATTTCTTCTTTGTGCAGCCTAAGAATGCCACGGTCGACGGCAAAAGGGTAGCCATGCTGTATGACTTTGCGAGAGCAAATGACTTCAGCCTGGTGTACTATCACAGCGATAGTCTTATCAAATTTACGCTGATAGCGCCTGAAGGACTGGCGGATCTTGAACAGTGCAGAAACAAGATCAAATCGATCTGCGGCGATAGCCTGGTAAAGATCCATGAAGCTGAGGAAGTACAACAGCTGAGATGGTGGACCCGTTTGTGGTACACGGAGAAATTCAATCAGTCGGGTGGTGTGTATATTTACAAAGACTGATATCGTTTATTGTAGAACCATTTCTCAATCCTGTATGTGGGATACGATAAAAAACAGTGTCTCATATACACAATGGTATATCCGCTGGGCGATTGTTAACGCAATCGCCCAGCACGTAAATAAAAAAGCCGGGGTTGATCACGGCATCCCGGTTTTGCGGGTGCCTCCTGCTAGAGATTAGGTATCGAAAAGAAAATGGATGGCAGCCTGCGGGATGTCGATAGATACAGGAAAGGGAAGAATATGAAATATAAGAATATTATCTTCATAGCGGTCGTATGCATAGTGGGTACAGTGGTTAACCTGTTCCTTAATGATTTTGGTGCATGGAGATATTGCGGGACTTTTGTTTCAGCGTTTCTTGCCGGTCCTGTGGCCTCTGTCTTTGTAGGGGCTATCTCCCAGTTCTTTGATACAGGGATAGGCAACTTTGGGCGATGGATAGTGCTTATAGGCCATCTCTTTGTGGGCCTGGTAGCGGGAGTGATGGTAATGAAGGGGTTTGCGAAGAAGTTCTGGAAGCCCTTTATCATCTACATGGTTGTTCTTTTCATTGCTACCGCAGCTTATTATTTACGGTCAACGGTCTGGCTTATGGAAGCTGAAGGTACATGGAGTGTGAGTGATCTCATGCACTTTTTTCTGCAGGACCCGATAGGATACCTCATGGACACGGTAAAACTGGGATGTCGTTATGCCATACCCATGTTCATCAGTGTTTATGTCTCCTGGCTTATACCGAAAATCATACTGTCAAAATATGATTTTCCATATAAAGACAAATACTGATTAATTATATTTATTATACGTTTCTCGATTTGTTTTCAGTGTTGTCAACAAATGGAACTGTCCGCTTTAATACCGATCAGAGAGGCTGCGGAAATCGGAGACCGAAGCGGCCTCTTTGAGGAAGCGGCGAGCAATGAATAGCGATTCCAATTTCGATGAATCTGGAGCAATTGGAACCGTACCGATGGAGGTATACCTTGAATATTCTAGTTTTCAATTGCGGGAGTTCTTCCCTTACGTACAAAATTTTTGAAGCGAGTAACCCGGACAATATAACAACGGTTCTATCCGGCAAAGCCCACAGGGTGGGCTCTACGGGGACGGAGGAATCGTTTATCGTGAATCAGTATGAAGATAAAACGGACAAAGAGATCACTCCTATTGAAAATAATGCAAAAGCCGCTAGGCTGGCTCTGCGGTACATTCTGGACAGGAATATACCGATTGATTATGTGGGGCATCGTTTTGTGCATGGAGGAACTGAGTTCACCCGTACCACGCTGGTTGATGAGGACGTGTTTAAGAAACTGTCAGATTGTATTCCCCTGGCACCGATACACAATCCTGTTTCGTTAAGTGTCATCAAGGAAGCCGGCGGATTGTTGAAGGATACCCCGCAATATGTTGCTATCGATTCCGCCTTTCATTCCGAGATTCCAGAGTATGCCTATACCTATGCATTGCCGAAACGCATTGTCGAAGCATTCGGGTATCGAAAGTATGGTTTTCATGGTCTTTCCTATTCGTATGTTACAAAGGAGGCATCACGGTTTCTTGGGAAGAATCTGAAAGAGCTGAAGGTAGTGGCATGTCATCTTGGAACGGGAGGAGCGAGTGTCGCCGCGATCAAAAACGGTCATTCCATAGACACCTCGATGGGCTATTCCCCTTTGCCCGGGCTTATAATGAGTACCCGGTGCGGAGACATAGACCCGATGCTTACGATATATATGATGTCCAAGTACGGATACAGACCCGATGATCTGATGGATATCCTCAACAAGGAGAGCGGGCTCCTGGGGGTTTCAGGCACTTCAAGCGATATCCGGGACATACTGCACAATATTTCTGATGAGAAACCCCAGATAGAGCTGGCCTTCAAGATGTACATACATCGTTTGAAAAAATATATAGGCAGCTATATAGCAGCATTAGGGGGAGTAGACACCTTCATTTTTACCGATGATATCGGTGTCCATAACTGGCAGGTCAGAGAGAAGGTCTGTGAAAATATGGAATGGGCGGGAATCATACTGGATGATAAGAGAAACAAAGACGTCACTGATGATAAGACATGCCAGATAAACGCAGATGATTCCGATGTGCAGATGGTAACCGTTCCAACAGAAGAAGAGATTGTTATCTGTTTAGAAGGATTAAAGGTTATTTAACTGGAGGAGAGATGATTGTACTTTTGAGACCGGTGCCGCCATTCATAGAGTTTTGTAAAGCGGAAAATGGCAGTGTTTCTATTGGTAAAACCGTACCTGATCGGGAAGAGCTCAGTCAAATAATCGATAGCGATGCCCAGATAGAGGGTATCGGATATTTGTTGAGCCACGGGGGCGAGGTTTTTACGGATACGATCAATAGAGTGGGGAAAGATACATTTGACAAAATTGAAGAATGCATCGAGTTTTCCCCGGAATATAATGATTTAACCTTCAAGGCAGTGAAGCTGTTCTTTGAAAAATTTCCGGAAGTACCTCATGTGCTTTTTTGTGATACTGCATATTTTACTCATCTTTCCGATGAGGCCAGTGCCTATGCGGTGCCCTATCACCTTCACGAACAGGGGATTAAAAGGTATGGCGCATGTGGGTTGATTCATGAATGGGTGTGGGGGAAGGTAGAAGATATCAGCGATAAAAGCGTTCATACGCTTATAAGCGTTCACCTTGGAGACACCCCCAATATCGCAGCCATAAAGGACGGAAAGCCCATAGAAACCACCGTTGGTTTTACCTCTTCCGAAGGGTTGCCTTCTTCTCACGGGTGTGGAGATGTAGATCCCACCGTCGTTTTTCAGCTTTACGCGAAAGGAATGCCCTTTGAGGGAATATATAATTTATTATCGAATGAGAGCGGGTTTACGGGTCTTGCCGGGAAAGAATGTTCGTATTTAGATGTTGTCGGAGATAAAGCCGACCCCGACCTATCCGGAGTAAAGCAAATATTACTCTATAGTATAATCCGATATATCGGTGCGTTTGTGTCTTTACTGGGGGGTGTCGATGCGCTGGTGTTTGTTGCAGATGATGTGGAGCAATCGAGGAAATTTATTGGAGAAATATGCGATAGTTTCGGTTTCCTGGGTATATCCCGGGAAAATATTATAGAGATGGGGGAAGCTGTTCAGGAAATCGGCACCAGTACCCTGAAGACACAAGTGGTATGCATGGAACAGGATCAATTGAACATTATGGTTCACGATCTTAAGAAAACAATACACAGGGAGATTTAAAATGACTGATGGGAAAAAGTTTCTGGAAGATGTCGGGATGGGAGACTTGCCGTTTCCTATGCGGGTAATATCAAAAGTGGATCCGGAAGGTCAGCAGACAGTCGCTACTATTTCAATTAACGCCCGCATCATGCATGAATTCGAGGCAGGCTGGATCGATACGTGTATACAGGTTCTTCATAGCCACAGGGATAGAATAGGCACCCAAACACTTGCTACAAATATTATGGACTATGCCGAGCAGCTTAACGCTTCACATGTGAAGATTGATTTTGACTACCCCTACTTCGTTGAGAAATTAACACCCGTAGCCAAAGAAAAATGCCTGGTGAGATATTTATGTTCCTATTCCGTAAGGGTGAGCACCGTCGATAAACCGAGAGTTCATTTCAAAATACAAGTGCCGGCCATTACCACGTATCCCATTTCCGCACTGGATCAACCCGGCGGCTTATTCGGGCAGCTGAGTCTTGTGGATATAGAAGTTGAAACACATTTGAATGGTGATTAAATGCGTATAGGTTTTTTGGTTTTGTGCCGGGAAAATG
>CAZOHQ010000083.1:0-3840 GCA_964579455.1 uncultured Syntrophaceae bacterium
AGACAGGAGACAGGAGACAGGAGTAAGGAGTAAGGAGTAAGGAGACAGCATAGCGTTGCCCCACCCTGTGGGGCACGCTAGGGTCTTTCAACTTGTATCTATTTTGCCAGGAATCCTCCGTCATTGACCAGGATATGACCGGTCATGTAGGATGAGGCATCGGAAGCGAGAAAGACGGCGACACCCTTCATCTCATCAATATCCCCTATCTTTCGCAGGGGAATCATGTTCATGGTCATGTCCAGGGCCTCCTTGAAGTCAGGGTTCTCAATATATGCCATCATGTCTGTCCTGAAGAAACCGGGGGCTATGGCGTTGACCCGGATGTTATAGGGCGCCAGTTTCACGGCGAGGTTCATGGTCAGCAGATTTATGGCCGCCTTGCTTGAGTTATAGGCTACAGCGGGATGGGCGAGCTCCTCGGATCCTCTGAATGCCATCACCGATGAAAGATTGATAATGTTTCCCCCGCCCTGCTCCTTCATAATCTTGGCCACCTTTTGCGTGAGCATCCACGTGCCCCGTATGTTGACGTTGAATATCTGGTCCCACTTCTCCAGAGGAAATTTCAGTGTGGGCGCGCCCCAGGTTGCCCCCGCGTTGTTTACGAGAATATCTATGCGGGGAAAGTTTTCGGCCACCACTTTCAAGAGATTGTCGATATCCTCTTCTTTGCTCACGTCGCACTGGACGGGGAGTGCCTTGACGCCGAACTCATCCGCTATCTCCTTCGCCGTTGCTTCGAGGTTCTTCATCTTCCGTGAGGTGATAATGATATGTGCACCCGCTTCGGCGAGACCGGTTGCAATAAACTTTCCTATCCCTCTTCCTCCCCCGGTGATCAGCGCTACCTTCCCGTCCAACTTGAACAGATCCTCTAGCTTCATGTTTCCCTCCTGTTGTTTATTATTTCACGGACAGGTTCGCTTTGAATGCTCTTCCATCCGGTCCATATTCCAACAATACATCGTTTTCGTCGATGACCACCTTCGTCAGGGTGGATTGGATCTTTTTTTCCTCTGTGGATCGTATAACATCTTCGATCGTTTTGTAGCCGGCCAGTTCCTCGATGGTTATGACCGTCGGCAGTACCATGTCGAATGTCTGCTCATAGAACCGCTCGAGGGCCCTCTCCGGGGTTATCCAGACATGCCCGGTCAGTTCGATGCCGTCGTGCAGGGCGCTCTGGTTTGCGGGAGCTTCGGTCACAAAGAATCGCACGTCGTAACGGATGGGAGAAGGGATGGGGGTTATCCAGTGGGAAAAGTAGCGGAGCCTGTCGGTAGCGAGAGTCAGCCCTTCATCCCGGATAATGTCGTAGAAATCCGATTTTCCATCGAGAAGATGCCGGCGGTGCGAAAAAAACCGTTCCTTGAAAGGTCTCGAGTCAAGGGGGATGACATCTCCTTCCATGGTGTATGCCAACAGAAGGCCGACCTCTTCAAATGTTTCGCGAATCCCGGCGGTCCATATCCCCAAAGCCTTCTCGGGCGATGAGATATCATCCAGCATACGCAGCGCGCACTTTCTGTCCATCCCCGCGCAGAGATCTTCCCTCTCCGGCAGGCAGTCTGCTTCATCAAGGCCGCCGCCGGGAAACACGTACAGGCCCGGCACGAACGAGCTTTTGGAACTTCTTCGGACCATCAACACCTCAAAACCCTTGCTGTCCGGGTCCGGGCTGTTTCGCATGATGATGATGGTCGCCGCGTCTTTTGGTTGTACAGGCATGGGAAATGTTGTAATCCAAACAACCGGGTGTTGTAAAGTAATTTATGACGAACGTATCGATGCTGTTTTGTTATTGCCTATTAATAGTGGGAGTTTTAGAGGTTTGCAGGCATGTGGTCAGGTCATCTGACGAGTGAGGCGATGACCTCTATGTGCTTTGTCTGGGGGAACATGTCGACAGGTTGCAGGGTTTCAAGAGAAAATCCCCGGCCGACCAGGTAACGGATATCGCGTGCCTGGGTGGCGGGATTGCAGGAAATGTAGACGATCCGTTCCGGCTTCAGTGTGTCGATACGCGCAAGGGTCTTTTTCGAGCAACCGGTTCGTGGCGGGTCTATGAGCACGATATCCGAGCGGTTTTTCTCTTTTATGAATCTGCCCAGCGTATCCTCCACGTTACCCCTGTAAAAACGGGCATTCGTGATGCCGTATTTTTTGGCGTTGTGCGTCGCGCAGTGGACGGCCGTGCCGCTGATTTCGATGCCGGACACCTTACTGACACGCGGGGCGATAAAGAGTGAAAAGAGGCCGGAACCGCAGTAGCAGTCCAGCACGCTGTCGGATTCTTTCAGATTACACATATCGATAACATGTTCTGTCAATGTGTCTACCAGGCAGGTATTTCCCTGAAAGAAACCGTCGTTTGCAACCAGCAGCTCTTTTCCTCCCGCCATTCTTGTAATGTATTTTTCGGGAGGATAGGTGGTGTCAGACCAGAGGATGTATCTCTTGCGGTATGAGGGAGTTTCCGCGGAGGAGAACAGTTCCCGGAGCTTGCGGTATTCTGTATTGATGGATTCATCCGCGATGGCGCATGTTTCTATATCGACCAGTGTCCCCCCCACGGTGTCCATGAAACCCAGATTCAGATGTCCGTCGACACCCGGGATGCAGTGAAATTCCGCCTTTCCCCTGTAGTGAAAGGGCTGTGGCGAAGGGATGATAGCCCTCACTGGTGGAGACGCGAATTTACCTATTCTTTCAAAGGATTCAGCGACCTGCCGTTCCTTGGTCTTCAATTGGACATCGTATGCTATGTGCTGGTACTGGCATCCGCCGCACGTGGAAAAGTAAGGACATACGGGTTCGACCCTGTCGGGAGACGGCGTCAGTATCTCTCGTATCTCTCCGACACGGTAGTTCCTTTTTACCTCCACGATCTTCGCCTCGACCGTGTCTCCGGCAGCGGTAAAGGGGATAAAGACAACCATGTCATCAATTCGTCCAACCCCATTGCCTCCGAAGGCTACAGCCCCGATAGAGGTTTTGATTATGTCTCCCACTTGTAATCCGTTATCCATAACGGTCTCTTATACCTTGCCTTGCAAAGAAAGCAAACCTTTATTTTCTTTACAATCATGATGAATATTGGTATTCCCTGCCTTCATTTTTTTTAAAAAGGATATCATGCCAATAGAAGAAAATAAAAACATACACCGCATTCAAAAAGGCGACAGAGAAATCATCCTCGTGGGTACGGCGCACGTTTCCAGGGACAGTGCCGACTTGGTGGATACGATCATTATGGAGGAACGGCCCGACACGGTATGTGTGGAGTTGTGCAAGTCGCGTTATGACGCGATCACGCAGAAGACCGACTGGGAGGAGATGGATATCCTGAAGATTATCCGCAAGAAACAGACCTCTCTTCTGCTGTCGCAGTTGATCATGGCATCGTTTCAGAAGAAGCTTGCGGAGAAGTTCAACATAAATCCCGGCGAGGAGATGATACGGGCGATACACAAAGCGGAAGAGACGGGGGCTGAAATTGTACTGGCCGACCGCGACATCCGCACCACCATGACGAGAACCTGGCGAAATATGCGGTTCCTCAACAAGTTGCGGTTTATTTATGAGCTGATTTCCTCCATATTTTTAAGCGAAGACATCACGGAGGAAGATATTGAAAAGCTGAAAGAACGTGACGCCCTGGAATTGGCCCTCGAGACGTTCGGCAAGGAGCTGCCGGAGATCAAAACCACGCTGATTGACGAGAGAGATCAGTTTCTGGCCCATTCGATTGCCGGTGCGTCCGGGGACAAGATAGTCGCGGTTGTTGTTGCCGGCCATGTACCCGGGATATTGACAAAGCTTGTCAGAGGCATAGAC
>CAZOHQ010000083.1:3850-7827 GCA_964579455.1 uncultured Syntrophaceae bacterium
GTTCCAATTTCTTGTAATTCTGCTTCTGATTTTAAGCCCGATATTTGTTCTTTAAGGGATAGTCGCGGTTGTTGGTGCCGGCCATGTACCGGGGATATTGACGAATCTTGACAAAGACATAGACATTACCGAGATAAACAAGGTTCCGCCGAAGGGCAAGGTGGGGCGGTTTGTGGGATGGGGAATTTCTCTTGCCGTTATCGGTATCATAGTTGGGGGATTCTTTTATTCAGGCAGCGAGGCGAGCCTGAATATGATCAAATGGTGGATCCTTGCCAACGGCATACTCGCGGGTCTGGGCGCTCTGTTAGTGCTGGCTCATCCGCTGACAATCATTGCTTCGATTATTGCCGCACCGATTACATCAATAAATCCCATGATAGCGGCCGGGTGGGTCGCGGGACTTACGGAGGCCGCCTTGAGAAGGCCTCAAGTGAAGGATTTCATGGATCTGAAGACGGATATAACTTCAGTACGAGGATTCTGGCATAACAAGATTACCCGCATACTTCTCCTCATAGTATTCGTCAATATAGGCAGTTCCATCGGTACCTTTGTCGCTATCCCCCTGATGATGAGATTTCTGAATTGAACAGCGAGCACATTCCCCGCTGCTTGCGGCGGGGTTAGCGAGCGAATAAAAATAAACATGTTCCATACCAATCGGAGATTCCCCGCAACTTGTTGCGGGGAGCTTCAACTGATGCCTTCACACTGAGAGGATGTACAGTGCACCACTCTGAGAAACAATCAATACTCTGCCCCAACTGCAGAAAACTTATCAACAGTGATGAGCCGGTCTGTCCCTATTGCGGACTTTCAAGGCCCGGTTCGGGATGGAGGAAGACCCTTCCCTCAAACCTGCTGCGCAGTCCCTATGATCTGATAAAGATCATCATATATGTTAACGCGGCGTTTTTTTTATTCGCTCTCTTATTGAATCCGAAGGGACTTGGCTTTTCCTCCAATCCCCTTGCCTTTTTGTCCCCTTCCAATAACAGCCTTTTGCTTCTGGGCGCGACGGGAACCATACCCATAGACAGGCTTCACAGGTGGTGGACGCTCCTGTCGGCATCCTATCTCCATGGAGGTTTGCTTCACATCGTGTTTAACATGCTGGCACTGAGGCAACTGGGGCCCTTTGTGCTGCGTGAATACGGACTCTATCGCTTTCTGGTAATATACACGGTGACAGGGATAGCGGGATTTTATCTGTCATATATTGCCGGTGTTCCCCTGACCATCGGGGCGTCCGCCAGTATCTGCGGTCTTATCGGAGCCACGCTTTATTACGGGAAGAGCCGGGGAGATATCTACGGGCAGGCGATCTATAAACAGGTTATGGGCTGGGTCGTGGGTCTGGTGCTGTTCGGTTTCATGATTCCGGGGATCAATAACTGGGGGCACGGGGGAGGTATCGTCGCGGGCATTCTTCTGGGCTTGATTCTGGGATACAACGCAAAACGTAGCGAGAATCATCTCCATCGCGTACTCGGGACAAGTTGTATACTGCTGACCGCTGGGGTTCTGTTGTGGGCTGTCCTGGTATCCATCTATTACTCTCTTACCTGAACCGGGATCTGCCATAACAGACTGCAAGATTGACACACGCCGGCTATTACCCTATATTTCTCAAGACAGACCTCTTCTGATTCAGTGTAATCAACAAAAGAGGCCGAGGATTCAAAGATTCAAGTGAAAGGAGGACCAAATGACAAAGAAAAATTGTCGGATGCTGGTCGTGTTGATCGGAATCTTTTTTGTCTCAAGTTGCGCTGTACAGGTGGGGGACAGAGTTGCAGGTATTCAATCAGGAAAGTTTTTTTATACGGAAGGAAACCTGCTTACACACTACGATGTTTCCTTTGAGAAAGCGTGGATGGCATGCGAACGAACCATGCTGGACCTGAAGGCCACAGATGTTGCGATAGAGAAGAAGATATCGAAAGGAACGCTGAAAGGTGTGCTGAAAGGCGATACTGTCCGTATATTTGTTGAGTATCTTGAAAAGGATCTGACGAAGGTATCGGTGCGTGTGGGACTGGCAGGGAACAACATCGCGTCGGAAATGATTCAGAAGAAGATCAAGGAAAATCTCGAAAATATGTAGACTGATAGTGATACCGTAAAGCGTATGCCGAAAATATCTGTACAAAGAAAACCTGTCGTGGTCGGGATCATAGGGAGCCACAGGGATAATGCTCCTTCCATGGATGCGGCCTTCATGCTGGGAGAAGAGATTGCAAAACGGGGGCATGTTCTCCTTACGGGCGGCGGATCCGGGGTGATGAAGGCGGCCTCTGAAGGGGCGTATCGGGCTGGCGGTTTCGTCTTTGCTGTTCTTCCCAATGAAAGAAATCGTCCTTTGGATGCCTATCCCAACGAATTTGTCGATATTTCCGTCTATACCGGCATGGGTGACGCGAGAAACGTCATCAACGCGAAAACCCCTCATGTTATCATTGCGCTGGGTGGAGGACCGGGCACGGTATCCGAGATAGCGCTAGCGCTCAAGGCCGGAACACCGGTTATAGGTCTTGGTGCTCCCTGTTTTGAATCGGCCGGGGAGGTTTCCGTTTTCCCGGTTGGAACGGTTGCCGAAGCCATACAAGAATTGGATAGAATAATGAATCTGATGTCTGGAGAGTCCTCATGAAAATCATACTGGCAGGCCACAACGTGGATTATGAGATACTGAAGGAGTGCCGCTCGGCTCTGGAGAACGATGAATCTCTGACACCTGAGACCGTTTCCGCCGCTTACGCCCGTATAAGCAGAAACCCTCTGCCGGTCGATGAATTGAGAAAGATTGCGAGGACCGAGGTAGAAAAGGCGAGAAAATCCAACCGCAGTATCGTTTTCGATATGGGTCATAGTTCCATTGCCGAGCATGCTGTTTTCAATATCGATATCATAGGAGTGTCGCGTCTTGTTGTGGAGGAAATAGAGAAGTTCCGTCTCTGCTCCTACACGGAAAAGTCTCAACGGTACATACGACTGGAAGATGATTTCGTAATTCCTCGGGAAGTGCGGGATGGCGGTCTGGAGGATCTGTTCATTGAGACGGTCAGTAAACAGAACAGCTTGTATCATAAGCTCTACGCCGGTCTGAAGGAGTACATGTTTGAGAAGCATAAGGATATGCTGTCCGACCCGCGGGCCCGTTCTACGGTGAATGGGTGGGCGAAGGAGGACGCCCGGTACATCGTCTCCATGGCGACGCACGCCCAGTTGGGCATGACCCTGAACGCGAGAAATCTTGAGCTGATGCTCAGACGCTGCGCGGCGCATGTTTTGAAAGAGGTGAATGAATACGGGACGAAACTCTACGATGCAACCGGGGATATCGCGCCTTCACTGATCAGGTACACCGAGGCGACGCCTTTTGACCTGACCGCTCGGGCGGATCTGAAGGAGGCAGCAAGTCGCCTGATGGCGAAAATGGGTGCGTGCGGGGAGGGTGCGGTGCTAGCGAAAGAGAGGAATGTGACCCTTGTACACGCCACGCCGGACGGTGACGAGAAGATCGCCGCGTCCATACTGCACTCATCTTCCGACCTTTCCATGGCCGAGTGTCTGGCTGTAGCTCATAAGATGAACGGGAAAGAAAAGGAAGAGATCATCAGAACCGCCTGCCGCCATATGAAATCGTATGACCTGCCGTTGAGAGAATTTGAACATGCCGGGTTTTCATTCGAGGTCACGGTCAGCGCATCGTGTTTCGCTCAGTTGAAAAGGCACCGGATGGCCACAATAACGTGTCAGGATTATATTCCTTCGCTCGGCGTTACCATACCGGCTTCAATACGCGAGATCGGGATGGAAAGGAGTTTCATGGAGGTTATATCGGGGACGGAGGAAGTATATGACCGGATCAGAGAGGTGTCGCCCCAGGCGGCACCGTATATCCTCACCAATTCCCACAGGAAGAGAGTGGCGTTGAAGGTGAATGCCAGAGAATTGTATCATATCTCCCG
>CAZOHQ010000084.1:0-7813 GCA_964579455.1 uncultured Syntrophaceae bacterium
CAGAAGTCAGGCAGTGTCGCAGAAGGTACAATATACGGCGGTCTTTGATCTCGAAAATAACCGACTGACAATAATGTCCGCCAGTGAAGACCCCGGTGAGGGGGACAAAGATGGCGCGGAAGGTGAGAGAGAAAGTGGTAGTGTACAGGGAAAGATATACGATTTGCCCGGAAGGGTTTCCTTCGAGAGGATACCCACAGAGAATGAGTATATGAGTGATGAGGAGATTGACGCCGGAATTTTCAGAATCGGATTCTACCCGAGCGGGGGGTCGGACGGGGGAGGGATAGCCCTGGTCAATGAGCGGGGCAAGCGATACACCGTGCAGGTGGATATTATCACAGGAGTCGTGAAGGTGGTGCGCGGAGGAGATGAATGAGGTCTTGTCTCGGGGAATCCGGATGTGAGGTCCCCCGGAGCCGGGCCACAGATATCCGGATGGGAAGAGTACTGCCGCGAGGGTTTTGTGTTGTTCCGGGGCGGTCGGGACACCTCGGCTGCGGAGGATTCACCCTTATAGAAGTCCTCGTGGCCATATCCGTACTGGCTATCTGTCTGGTGGTGATCCTCCAGCTTTTTTCGGGTGGCCTGAATTCCGGGAGGCTGTCGGACGAGTATACGCGAGGTGTCTTCCACGCGAGAGAAAAAATGGAGGAAATTCTCCTCTCGGATACAATGGAAGAGGGGATAACAGAGGGTGAGTTTGAAGACGGTTTCAAATGGAATGCGGATATCGTCCGCATGGAACAGAGAGAAGAAGAGGTCTCGCGGCTTCCCTTCGACGCATTTACAATAGCAGTAGAAATCTCATGGGGTCCGGAAGGCCGTGAAAAACACCTTACGATAGATACGATGAAGGTTGCCGAAAAGATAAAATCCCAGGAGTAAGGCATACTATGGCATATGGCGGCAACAGAGGCTTTACACTGCTGGAACTCTTGATCTCATTAACCATTCTCTCGCTGATTACCCTGCTTGTGTTTGGCGCTTTTCGTATAGGGATACGGGCGTGGGAAAAGGGAGAGAAGAATATAGATGGACGTCAAAGAGAGAGGATCGTCCTGGATCTGATAAGGCGTCAGCTTTCGTCCATACCCATCGATACGGTGAAGGGGGAGAAGGCCCTAGCCCTGAAAGGCGACAACAAGTCGATTGCATTTGTATCTGATATTCACCTGGTGCCGGGTGATAAATTCGGTATGGTTTATGTGAACTATCGAGTGGAAGAGGGGGAGGAGAGCGGCGAGATCCTGAGCTTCAGTGAGAGGAATGTCGTTATGATGATGGGTAAAGACGCCGACATGGATGCTTCCGATGATCTGTTTATCGAACTGCTCAAGGGTGCCGATATGGTGTTTGAGTACCTTAAGAATGTCACGGATGAGGAACCTCATCGGTGGCAGGAGACCTGGAATCCTGAAGATGATCCCGGATTTCCCGTTGCGGTAAAGATGACTCTGAAAAGGGGCGATGATGGCATACCCATTACTGTGATAGCCCGAATAGCGGCTGACGCGGGTTGATGGTAGGGAACATGCGACGTGTTATTGACAACGAAAGGGGGATAGCTCTGTTTCTGGTGCTGTGGGTGCTGGCCCTTCTTACCGTGATAGTCGGCGAATTCTGCTATACCATGAGAACGGAAGTGAACATCACCCGTAATTTCAAGGAAGAGACGGAGGCTTACTACATAGCCGGGGCCGGGTTGAACAGGGCGATCGTCGAACTCATCAGAAATGAGAAAATACCTCAAAAGGTAAAAACTCCCGAGAGTGACGAAGAAGAAGTAGTAGAGGAACGGTTGAGAGTCAACACGGATATCCCCCCGGTGCCATTTGGTGGAGGACAATTCAAGGTGCATGTGGCGAGCGAAAGCGGAAAAATAAACCTGAACACGGCTAACATAGGTCTCCTTCGGATGATGCTGTCCGGTTTAGGGCTTGAGGATGAAGACAGGGACGTGATTGTGGATTCCATCCTCGACTGGCGCGACAAAGATCATTTTCACCGCGTCAACGGCGCAGAAGATGATTACTATAGTTCCCTTTCTGAACCATACGAATGCAGGGATGGGGACTTCATGTCTGTCGGGGAACTTCTCCTGGTAAGGGGGATGACACCCGAGCTCTTTTACGGGGGACTGGAGGATATCGTGACGGTGTACGAAGAAGATGACACGGCAACGAAGAGTAAGAATAAAAAAAAGACCCTTGCGGGTAAGGTGAACATAAACGCCGCCACCTATACGATGCTCATCTCCCTTCCCGGTATGACGGAAGAGCTGGCCCGGGAAATTATTGATTACAGAAAAGTGAGTGATTTTAAATCGATGGCCGAAATTATTGAGATTGTTGGTGCCGAAGTATATAACTCCATAAAATCGTATCTTACGATGAATACCATCCCCTATTATACCATTACATCTGTGGGGATGACAGGAGATGGCAAAACGAGGCGTGGTGTGGAGGCCCTTGTTAAGATTGACGCAAAGGCCAAAAAAGGATACAGGGTCATCCGGTGGCTCGACGATGCTCCGTGTGCCGGATTTTCAGAACAGATTGAGAAACCTGAAGAGGATTCTCGTGGGTAACGGACTTACCGAGGATTTCGAGGAATAGAGGAGGTTGGCGGTGCTTTTTCAGACAGGCCTGGGTGTCAGTATCGAAAAGGAATTTCTTTCAGTGGTGTGCCTCAAGGCGTCATTCAGGGAGGTAAAACTGGAGGCGCAAGCTGTATATCAGTTGCCTGCTGAAAAACCCCTTGAGGAAAGACTGACAGTGGCACGGAACATGATCAGGGAATTCCTGGAGAAAAACCATATTCTTGCGACGGATATTTATCTCTCGATACCGAGGAATCTGGCTGTAATCAGGTATATTGAGCTTCCCCTGGCAGTAAAGGAAAACCTCCGGGAAACCCTCGGCTATGAGATGGAAAAATATACACCCTTTTCGGCGGACGACGTGTACTTTGATTGCCAGATAATCTCGGAAGACAGGGAAGCGGGAACGCTGAAGGCACTTCTGGTTGCGGCGGCAAAGGATGCCGTCGGTCCGTATGCCGGTCTGTGTGAGGACCTCGAAACGGGTATTTCGGGGATGGAGATCAGCTCAACGGCGCTGGCCAGCTACTTTTCTCATGGCGGAGCGGCCGGGCATGCGGGATCTTCAGCCATTCTGTATGTAGCAGGTGGTCGTATCGAGCTCAATCTGGTCAGAAATAACCTCTTGCTGTATTCGCGTCATGTGGAAGTGGAGGAAGACGGGAGCGATCTTTCCGCCGTTGTGCGGCATGAGTTGGAAATTCTCGATGAAGATCTGGACGATGGGGAGGAAAAACCGCCAGTCACATTCTGCGGTCCCCGCGTGGATGATACGTTCTTCACCTACCCCGGTGGAGAAAATCTGTTTGAAATCCACCGGCTGGACTTTCCGGACGGGCGGATATCGTCGCACGAATTGATGCCGGCGTATGGCTGTGCCTTGAAGGCGATACAGAAGACGCCGATGGACATCAACCTGCTTCCCGTCGGGTTGCGGAAAAAGCCAGGCAGGGCCGGATATTACGCCATGTTGATCCTGGGGGGACTGCTGGTTCTTTCCCTTCTCTCATGGGGAGGTGGCATGATCGTGCGGGAGCGACTCGATCTGGAGCGTCTGGACGCAAAGATCGGGCAGTTGAGCGCACAGGTTGCCGGTGTGGGGGAAATGCGTGCGAGGTGTGACAAGCTTGAAGAACAGATAGAGTATCTGAACAATCTTGGCGGAAATCGCGTGTCGGTTCTTAATATCCTGAGAGACCTCAGCGACATAATCCCCCAGAGCGCGTGGGTCAACAGTTTTTCTGTTTCGGGCGACGATGTTAAAATAGAAGGGTACGCGGAGTCGGCGTCTGAACTGATACCGCTACTCGAAGAGTCTCCCCTTTTCGGCGATGTGGCGTTTATGTCTACTATTACGAAAACAAGAGATGGGAAAGAGAGATTCCGTATCGGGCTGAAGATAAAGAGGAGTGGATCGTGATGAAGATCTCGCTTACCAGAGAAAGAAAATATATTCTGATCGGTGGGGCGATTCTGCTCTTTTTCGGTCTTGTGTACTGGGCGTTTCCTTTTTTCCAGGGGATCTTCGAGGGAGGCGCTCAGATCGCGGCGAAGGAAAAACAGCTTGCAAAATACCAGCGGGCCATTGGGGAGGGCGAGGAATTAAAGGCGCGTCTCGCCGACCTTACCGCTGCGCTGGAACGAGGAGAGTCCGGATTCCTGAAAGGAAGGACCCCATCCCTCGCGGCGGTTGATATGCAGAATATCCTGAATGCCATCACAGCCAAAAGTGATGTGGAGATAAAATCGAAGCGGGTCTTGAAGGCCGAGAAGCAGGATGACGCAAAATATCTGAGCATTCCGGTAAAGTTCTCAATTGTCCCGACGGTAAGGCAGTTGAAAGAGATACTGTACGGCATCGAGACATCCGATAAGGATCTGATGGTGCGTGAGATACGAATTACTGTCCCGCGAAGAAAGGGCAAGGAACAACTCAGGGTGGATATAACCGTTGCCGGTTTCATGAAAGAGTCGGAGAGTTAGATGAGATCAATACTTGATGTTTTCTCAAAGACATGGTTTATCAATGTAATCTTGGCGGGTTGCGTTGCCTTTTTCGGGGCAAGGAGTATCGGTGTGTGGGTAGCGGGAGACGGGATACAACCGGTGCAGACGGTGTCCGAAAAGACGAAGAAGTGGCATGTAAAGAAGGTCACAAAGGAAACAATGCCCCCGGAAACGACCTACGCAGCGGTGACGGACAGGGATCTCTTCAACCAGGACAGGGTTGAATTCGTTGAAGAGGTGCAGGCGGAGACGGAGGGGGAAGCGGAGGAGGAACCGGTGCCGGTAAAGGAAGATATCAGGATCTCCGGCAGGAAGATCGTTCTGTACGGTGTCATTATGCGGGATGACTACAGGACCGCCCTCATCAGTGACCCCAAGCCGAAATCCTCTCGGAGGCCTTCCATGTGGGTAAAAGAAGGGGACATTTTAGGGGAATCCAAAGAGGATGTCGTTGTTTCCAGTATACGAAAAGAGAGCATTACCCTGCGGGATGGTGAAAAAATGTATGAGGTTCTCTTGTATGACAGGGACAAGCCCAGGGGAAAAGTGGTTGCGCAGAAAAAGACAGAACCGACGGTTGTCACGACAGAGTCGCCGGTTCGCACGGTAAAACCGACAGTTGGCAAGACGACAAACCGGAAGGCTGTTGCAAGGCCGCCTGAGCCCGGGGCACAACCCGGAAGTAATACTGCTCTGTCTGCACCTCCGGGTTTTATCACAAACAAGAGCAACTCTGCGAAGGATGGAGAATATAAGACAGTCAACACGCCTTTCGGCAAAGTCAAGGTAAGGGAAAAGTAGGCATTATGACTAAAAATACAGACAGATTAAGTATCTTTTGTGTGGTTTTCTTCGTTGTTATGGCCTTTTCGGGGTGCGCGGGACAGGCGCATCGTGTCAAGGCCACGGATGACGGTGTAAAAGCCGGCGGTACCGGTGACGTGAAGATTGTTAAGGCCGCGGAGAAACAGGGAAAACCGGTCGTTGTGGACGATACCGGCAAATTCGAACTTATTGATACCCCCTTTGGTTATATAAAGCGCCCGATAAACCGGAAGACCGAAAACGTTTCCGTGGTCCCTGTGGCCCCTGTGGCCAAAGAGGTTTCTCCCCCATCATTGCCTGAGAACAAGATTCTGGATAAGGCGGTCAAGGCAAAACCTCAGGGCGATGCCCCTCCCCCCCGCACAGCGCTTAAGGGTCCCCCCGAAAAGATTTCAAAAGAGAAGGGGAAGATCACCTTCAATTTTGACAACGCCGATATCTACGAAGTGATCGGGGCCATATCCGAACTGCTGCACATCAATTATATCGTTGATCCTGATGTCAGGGGAAAAGTAACCATTCGCACGATGAGAGGGTTGAGCAACAAAGATCTCTTTCCCGTCTTCCGACAGATACTGGAAGCAAATGGACTGACGATTGTCAGAGAGGGGGCTGTACATAAAATTGTCGGCATGAAGGATGTCTCGCGCATGCCGATAGCCCTGCGTTCGGAGCTCGATATGGACGATATCTCCCCGGGCGAGAGGATTATTATACAGGTAATTCCCCTGAAGTTTATCACTGTCCAGGAAATGACAAAGCTCCTGACCCCTTTCGTCTCCACGACGGGAGCCATCATCTCTGATGCTAACTCTAACACCCTGCTGGTCGTTGATAAGGGCTTAAATATACTGAAGGCCCTGAAACTGGTGGATGTCTTTGACGTCAATCTCCTTGAAACGGTGCATCACCGGTTCTACTTCTTTAAAAATATAGATGTCGAGGACGCGGCAAAGGTCCTCAAGGAGATATCTTCTTCATATCCGACCGGTCGTAAGGACAGTGTAAAACTGATCGCCATAAGCCGTCTCAACGCCGTCCTCGCCATCAGCCCTCAGGCCGAAATGCTGGAGATGCTTGACGCCTTTGTAGGACGGCTGGACATTCCCAGCGAAAATACGGAGCCGCGCATCTACGTGTATTCGGTTAAAAATGGAGAAGCTGCCCAGCTTGGCACCCTGTTGAGCACGATCTTCGGTAAGGGTGCGGCGAAGACCAGTAAAAGTGCTACCAAGGATTTTGTGCACCCGAATCCTCTTGCCATGGGCTCTAAGGAAAAAGAGCCGAAACAGGCTGAACAGACTGAACATCCTGATATAGTTAAAGAAACAGCGCCCGGTAATGTGACAGGCTCTGTAATGGGTGAGATAACGATAACACCTGACGAGGTGAGAAACGCCTTAATTATAAAGGCCATTCCTCGAGACTACAAGATAGTGACCGGCATACTTGAACGCCTCGATGTGCTTCCCCGGCAGGTGCTGATTGAGGCCACCGTGGCCGAGATCACCCTTGGAGAGGATTACGAGATGGGCGTCGAATGGACGTTCAAAAATGAGCCGTGGACGGAAACAGGTTCTCTGAGCGCGGCGATAGGGGCCACTGGACTCAGCTATGCCATCGGGCTGACTGAGAAATGGCAATCCACCCTGTCGGCGCTTGAGCAGGACAGCAGGGTAAATATACTGTCTTCCCCCCATGTGCTTGCCTCCGACAACAAAGAAGCTCAAATCGACATTTCGACGGAGATCCCGGTTGCGAGCACGGAGTACACCTATAGTAGCAGCGATTCGGATGGTATACTGGAAACCAGCATAGAGTACCGTGATACCGGTGTTATACTGAAGGTTACCCCTCACATAAACGAGAGGGGGCTGGTAACCATGGATATCAGCCAGGAGGTAAGCGAACAGAGTGCGAATGTCTCCGTGGGGGGAAGTTCTTATCCCTCATTTTACAAGCGGTCAGTGGCCACCACACTGACTGTCAAGGACGGGCAGACGCTCGTTATAGGAGGACTCATCAAAGAGACGGTATCCGATTCCATGGCGGGGGTGCCGTGCCTGATTCATATTCCTCTGGTTCGTTATTTGTTCGGGAAGGACGTACAGGGTTCATCAAAGACGGAAATGATCGTCATGATAACGCCGCGTGTGATAGCCAGTCTCGAAGATGTTGATGCCGTGACCGAAGAGTTTAAGGCGAAGGTTTCAAAAGTGAGGAAAAGAATGGAGGGTGAAGAGAAAAAAACGCACCCCCTGCTTCAAAATTAGGGAGAGGATTTTTCTATACTGATGCATGTCCCGACATGTCAGGATTACGTGGAATTGAACAGCGAGCGCATTCCCCGTTGCTTGCGGCGGGGTTAGCGAGCGAATA
>CAZOHQ010000085.1:0-2514 GCA_964579455.1 uncultured Syntrophaceae bacterium
TCTGCTGCGCCTGCCAGCAGAGATCCGCTACGCCTATGGTCATGGCGAGCGAGGAATTTTTCATGTTGTTGAGCAGCTCGCTTCCGAGAGGGGGCATAATGATGCGAAAGGCCTGGGGCAGGATGACAAAGCGCAGGGCCTGAACCCTGCTCAACCCGGATGCCGCAGCCGCTTCGAGATGACCTCGCGGAATGGCCTGTATACCCGCGCGTACTATCTCGGCAATAAAGGCGGCCGTATAAATACTCAGGCCACCTGTAGCGGCTATCAGTTCAAAGTTGTGATCGTATAAAAAATCGCGAACCGTATCCGGCAGCCCCAGTGGAAAGGCGAAGTACCAGAAGAAAAGCTGCACCAGAAGAGGCGTGTTGCGGAAAAACTCCACATATGCCGTGGCAAACCAGTAGAGCGGTTTGAAAGTCGAAAGCCGGGCTATACCGAAGAACGTTCCCAATACCAGAGAGACAGCGGTACTGATGAGGGTAATCTCTATCGTGATCAGCAGGCCGCGTATCAGCCAGACACCGAAAACCTCCTCATAGGTGGGATTCATCTCCCAGAGAACGGCCCAGTGGAATTGATATCCGATGTCGATGTGCGTAAAGAAGAGGTATATGACAAGGGCGAGTCCGGCGACTACTGCGAATTGCTGCACCGGGCGTTTCCATGTTTCGATCATTATCGTATCCGCTTTCTACAGGGATCACCGCACAAAAACTGCGGCCGGGGTGTTTTCCGGGCCGCAGTCCTTGTTATCCAGGAAAATACTAAAATTTAGGGCCACATCTCGATCTTTTCGGTCATCGGGAAGTAGTAAGGCGTATCAGCACCATACCATTTGTTATATATCTTCATATAGGCTCCGTCTTTCCACATATCCTGAATAGCGAAATTGACGGCGTCACGCCAGTCACTGTCGTTCTCGGGAAGTCCGATGCCATAAGGCTCGTCGCTGAAGAAGTCGCCGACCAGCTCATACTTGCCCGGTTCCTTCGCGGCATACCCGATGAGGATCGTACTGTCGGTCGCCCAGCCCGCAACCTTGCCCTGCTGCAGTGCCAGGAAACATGAGGGCTCATCCTGGAAACTGATGACCTTCGGATTGCTGTCACCCAGCGACTTCAGGAGATTGACGGCGTTTTTCTCGCTGGTGGTACCCTGCATGGAGGCTATCTTCTTGCCGACAAAATCCTTATGACCCTTGTACATGCCCTTTTTGGCCAGGATCTTCTCACCATCAAAGAAATAGGTGATGGAGAAATCGATCGTCTTGTCCCTCTCACGCTTGTGAGTCATGTTCGCGGTACTCATATCGATCCGCCCCGATGTCAGAAACGAGATACGCGTCTTGTTATTGAGTTTGATCTTCTCCATTTTGAGCTCTTTGCCCATGGACTGGCCGATACGCTTTATCACCTCTGAGGCGATATCGACATCAAACCCGACCCACTCATTCTTGTCGTTAAAATACGCCGCGGGGATGCTGTTGTACATCAGACCCGCTTTGACAACGCCCGCTTCCATGACCTTGTCATAGGTCGGGCCAGCGAAGCAGATACCGGGCACAAGCATAACTGCCAAAGCCAACACCACTACAGATCTCCACACTCTCTTTTGCATCGGACAACCTCCTTAGTTATAAAATATTAAAGTAATTAAAAAAATACTCCCGATATTGGAATCTTCCAATACGAGGAATATGCCTCCCGCTACTTAATGTGTCAAAATCTTACTTAAAAAGAGTTTTGTACGATCACTCTTGGGGCGATAAAAGAAATCGTCCGGTGACGCCTCTTCGATGATCTGTCCCTCGTCCATAAAGGCCACCCGGTCGGCAACCTCGCGGGCAAATCCCATCTCATGTGTCACCACTATCATGGTCATCCCCTCGCGTGCCAGGGCTTTCATGACATCCAGGACCTCATTTATCATCTCCGGATCCAGGGCCGATGTGGGTTCATCAAAAAGCATGATCTTGGGCTGCATGGCAAGACCGCGCGCGATGGCCACACGCTGCTGCTGCCCCCCTGACAACTGAGTAGGATATGCGTGGGCCTTTTCGCCGATGCCAACCTTTTCCAATAGTTTAAGTCCCTGTTTCTCGGCTTCTTCCGGCTTGGTCTTCCTGACATTGACGGGGGCGAGCATGATATTCTGGAGGGCGGTCATGTGGGGATAGAGGTTGAACTGTTGAAACACAAACCCTATCTCCGCCCTGAGGTGGGTAAGATTGACCCGGCGGTCATGAATGGGTATGCCATCTGCAGTGATCTCACCGCTCTGTATGGGCTCCAACTTGTTGATACATCTGATGAGAGTGCTTTTCCCTGATCCGCTCGGACCGCAGACGACAACCACCTCTCCCGAGGCTACATGAAAATCGATATTGTTAAGGACATGAAGTTTTCCGAACCACTTATTGACATTTTTAAAGATAATCACGCAGAAACGCTCCTAATGCATAATTTGCTTTTGTACTTCCTGAACATTCGATTGTCAATAGTGAAGTTCGGA
>CAZOHQ010000085.1:2614-7767 GCA_964579455.1 uncultured Syntrophaceae bacterium
CTTGCCTATAAGTTTGGGCGCGACGGAAAAGATGTAACCATATATTATCACGACGCCGAGATATGCAGAGAGATCAATCAAACCCATGTAAACCCCAGGCATCTGACGGATGATCTTGCAAAAATGCTTGGGGGGATCGAACATGTCCCCGGGTTGGCGAACGTTACGGCGACAAATGATCTGGAGAGGGTTGTCAAGGAAAACGATTTTATCATCCTCGCGATAACCATGAGCAGGCTCCGAGAATTGCTGAGTCATATAAAACCTCTGATAGCGAGGAAAACGGGCCAAACATGCCTGGTATCTCCGATAAAGGGCCTGTCTTCGGACGAAAAGACCAGCGAACTCATAACACCGTCTCAGGCGATTAACAACCATCTCTTTGATCTCAAGCACAAATTTAATATTATCTGCATTGGGGGCCCATTCTTCGAGATGGATATCGCTACCGGCAGGCCGGTATGTGTAACGGTGACAGGGAATAAGCGTGCAGTGAAAGCTTTTAACCTCAACTTCCTCAGGCTGAATCGCCGGGAGTTAAATGCCTATTACAATTTTGACACTGTCGGAATCGAGGCATGTGGCGCCTTGAAAAACATCGTGGCAAACCTGAAGGGGGCCACTGACTGTTTGAATCTGGGAAGTTCCCTGCCCGGAACCATCTTCGCAAGATCCGGTGTTGAGATACGGTCCCTGACAAAGTTGCTGGGGGGAAGTTTCCAGGCATTTCACAGCCAGGCCGGCGTCGGTGACCTGTATGTCACGATCTCATCGGAGGCCAGTAAAAACTATCGATATGGCAAATATTTCTATCAGTTATTTGACGGTAATCCCATAGCAACAGATATCAGAACACTGAAAAAGATAGATGGAACTCCGGAAGGACCACACACGATAAAGAACGTGCACAGATATCTGGAAAAGAAGAATATGTACTCTCCCCTCTTCCACTGCGCCCACCAGATATTTCACGAAGAAACAAGCAGGGATGAGATACGGGAACATGTCATAGATGCCTGCCAGCTTGACAAAAGGGACAAGGAATACATAGGTCCCATTTCAAAGCTGCTCTACAGAATGTTTCCCAACCTCTGGTACAGAAGACACAAAGGGATCTTGTCTTAGGAAATGGTGAATCCTACCCGCTTGCTTGCAGGAGCTACATTCGATTTCCGGCACTTTTCCTGATAGAGCCTAATCTCTCAAGGTATGTATCTTTGTAATCCAGACCGCTGTAACTGCTGATATCCTCCATCAGAAGGTTCACATGGGGAACAATGTCCACACCGTAGCGGTTCAGGTTCTCCCTGTTTGCCCTGTCAATCGTGAGGATCGAGTAGTATGTCAGTAGCATTCTGGTTCCAGACTGTCTCCTCAACAGATAGGATTTCCCCCCCACGGTGTTCAGGAAAAAGGCGGCATACTCATACAGATCACCCACAGAGGCCTCAATCTTTCCATTGGTATCTTCTATTTCCCTCAAGCCCCATTCATAGAGCATGTCCATGACAGGTTCGATCATCTCCCTCTCGTTAGAAAGAATATCCTTTGTCAACACTATATCCTTGCTCCCCAGAACCCGGTAAAAATGCGCTATATTACATCCCAGTATATAGAGGGTCTTCATTTCACCTGACACGACGGGGGGACGTGATAGAAGCTTCGAAGCAAGTCCCAGGAAGTGCTGATATGATCCCTCTTTCAGTTTGTAATCTTGAATATAGTCTTGTCCGTCGAGGTAATTAAAAAACTGCTCTACCCTCCCCTGAAGTTGATCCCTGTCAACTTTTTCGATATCGGACAACTCCGGCGCCTTTTCTATCTGACCGGGAGATATTATTTTCTTTCTGACACTTCCGTTATCGTACCGTGTCTCGCCCCCTGAAACAGGTGAAACGACCTCGGACCCTTCCTTTGTCATCGCTGTCTTCTCATCGGAAAAGATACTATCTCTGTTCAAAAAGATCACAAATGCAAGGATTAGGAACACTACAGCGATTATAACAGCAAGCCACCTGTTTTTCTTCATTACTCCCCCTCTAGGCAATTAGTATCTGGTATCCACTGTGTTGAAGAATCTATTTCCGGAAGGACTTCCTGTATATACTACACCGGATAAGATTAGTAAATCCACAAATATGGCTCAGATTACAGAGGCCGGTCATCAGATATAGTCCAGTATCTGCAGAAGATCGGTTACAATAATATCAGACGACACGCCTTCACATCTCGTATCATCCCCCCTCAGATTCAGTGACCTGGCATCACCCGCAAAGAGGGCCGTCTGGAAACCGATTGTCATGGCCGGCACTATGTCCTTCAGCATATCATTCCCAACGTATAGCACCTCTTTCCTCTCAATTTCCCGTTTCTCAAGTCTTCCCGCCGCTGCCTCATACATGTCAAGAGAGGGCTTTCCGTAGCCCAGGACATATGAAAATATCACAAGCTCCTCCACAAACCCGAGCCCGACAAGATCGGTGCCCAGCAGAGAAGTAAACAGACAGGGCGTATAAAACTGGGCATTTGAGATCACACCCATAGGGATATTTCTTTCCCTGCACCCATGTAACATCTCTTCCAGATGGGGCATCGGATACACAGGGTTGACAACAAGTTCATATTCGATCGCAAAGTTTTGTATCCTGCTTATATCTTCAATACCAAGCACCTTTCTCCATATCTCTTCAATCCTGATCTCAGGATACGGTATCCCCTGATCTATCAATCTTTCCCTGGTTCTTTCAATTTCGGAGAAGAATTCTTTGAGCAGAACATGTGAGGGGATATGAATGTTATACCTGTCAAGTAAACCGGTTATGTCGGCAATGTTACGATCGGCCCACTTTTTTGCCACGCTTATGTCGCCCGCTTCGCTGATAAAGAGTGTGCCGTACACATCAAAAAGGATCGCTTTTACGGCGTTTTTAAGTATCCCCCCCGGGGAGAGAGAGACGGGTATTGCATCAATCTGTCTGGAATAACTCTTAATAAGTTTGTCAAAAGACATCTCCACCCCCCGGAACCAGCTGTTTGCCGTAAAAACTGCAAATAGACAATGATTATAAGCCATACCATGAAATACAAGCATAAGAGAATAAATATGGCATGTCAAGGACCGAGGAAGAACTCACCTTCCCTTAGATACTCTTTGCCGTCAGATTTCGGCATTTTGATTGACAGCCCGTTCGTACTTAGTGTAATCATACCGGTAAATTTGGATTCGGATGAGGAAACAAATGGAAATAAAGAACCTTATGGTGACAGGCGGCTGCGGTTTCATAGGCAGCAATTTCATACGGTATCTTCTCAGGCAAGGTGATTTTACCGGCAAGATCATAAATGTGGACAAGCTAACCTATGCGGGGAACCCGGACAATCTGGAAGGAATTGAAAAGGATTACCCGGGCAGGTACCTGTTTGAAAGGGCGGATATCTGTAATCTTGAACGTATGGAAGAGATATTTTCACGCTACAGTATAGACGCGGTCTGCCACTTCGCCGCCGAATCGCACGTGGACAGATCGATAAAGGACCCCGGGGCTTTTATATACACAAACATTGTCGGCACCTTCAACCTGCTGGAAGCGGCCCGTTCACATGCCGAAGATTTTATCCTCTTTCATCACATAAGCACGGATGAAGTATACGGAAGCCTTGGCAAAGAGGGACTGTTCAAGGAGACTACCCCATACCAGCCCACCAGCCCCTACTCCGCGGCAAAGGCCTCTTCGGACCACCTCGTCAGGGCATACAACAAAACCTACGGACTTCCCGTGACCGTCTCCAACTGTTCAAACAACTACGGCCCTTACCAGTTTCCTGAAAAATTGATCCCCCTGATAACGCTCAATGCAAAAGAGGGCGAAAAGCTGCCTGTCTACGGTGACGGCAGGAATGTGAGAGACTGGCTGTATGTCGAAGACCACTGTGATGCACTATGGACCATCATGACATCAGGCAGGAGGGGCGAGACATATAACATAGGCGGGAATATGGAAATGGAAAATATTGTCATCGTCGAGATGATCTGCGATATACTGGACGAGGTAACGGGTCTTGGAAGTAATGGCCCCAGAAGAAACCTTATCACGTTCGTCACGGACAGACCCGGGCATGACCGGAGATACGCCATTGATTTCTCAAAACTACACAATGAGCTGAACTGGTCTCCTCAGGAATCATTCGAATCGGGGATACGGAAAACCATATCCTGGTATCTGGAAAACAGCGAATGGGTGAACCGTGTAAGAAATAATGAATACCAGTCTTGGATATCAGAACAGTATACCGTGTAAAGAATAAGGGATAGGAGTAAGAAATATAACCCCAGACGTTGCTTTTACAATTACGGGGGTGTTCTATTTTGTAACCATTGAACCGCTCTTCGGAAATTTTAAAAAACAGGGAAGCGGGCTTCATATATCAGAGGTGTCCACAGAAGGAGTCCTCTCTGTCTGCACGAATCAAAAAGTCCGGGAGACATCAATGCCTCCAGCATCGTAGAAAATCTTGTCCAACCCCTGACACACTTTTCAGTGAATACAACCTCTTATCGTACCAGCAAAAGCGAAATAGACACATCCGCCTGCCCCTGAAATCACCTCAAAGATAGACCGACGTCTTGACTTCTCAACTGTTTCGTGTAAGAATTGTTCGTATAAGAATATTTCTTATACGAAATGGTTGCGGGAGAGATTGAAAAAGGTGAATCGGAAGACAAAGGGTCCTCAATTACCACATACCGATAGAGACAGTGAAACGGGAAAAGCACTCGATGAAAGCCGGGAAGCGATGGAATATGAATCTGTACCCGCGCTTCTCGGAAGCACTGCCGTCGATGAAACGCTCAATCCCCGTGAGGGAGAGCTGAGCGATATCTTCCTTGAGACCTGCAGTTTCCGAATTCTGATCGCATTGCGCCGGATCATGCATTTCGTTGATGCTTATTCTAAAAAGCTTGCGCTTGAACACCAGATAACGGGGCCACAACTCATCTGCCTCTATTCCATTGTGAGAGAAGGGCCTCTTACCCTTTCGGAACTGGGAATGCGAGTAAGCCTGAGTAAGAGCACCGTGAATGGAATCGTTGATCGCCTTGATTATAAAGGTCTCATCGTGCGTGAGAGAAAAGACAGGGATCGTCGCAAGGT
>CAZOHQ010000086.1:0-7701 GCA_964579455.1 uncultured Syntrophaceae bacterium
TCCATGGACAGCCGCTGGAGAAAAACCGTCATATCGTCCCTTGATATCAAGGATGGTGACAAGGTGCTTGATATCGCAACCGGTACCGGGGATATGGCGTTCCGTGCCTGCAGGACTACCGGATGCACGGTCACCGGCATGGATATATCCCCCAGGATGCTGGACATTGCCGCACGAAAAAACAAGGAGTTTCGCGGGCGCTTCCATATCACGGTGGGGGATGCCGTCGCCATGCCCTTCTCAAACGAAACCTTTGATCACGCAATGACAGCCTTTGGAATACGAAACATGCCGGACCTCCCCGCCTTCCTGGACGAGGCCCTCAGGGTACTGAAAGATGGCGGAAAACTGGCGGTGCTTGAGCTGTCGGTACCCTCCCGTCTCCCTTGGAGATGGATATATCTTACCTATTTTAAGGTTATACTTCCTCTTATCGGGGGAATGGTATCGGGGGATTTTAAGGCCTATCGGTATCTGCGGGATTCTGTGATGGGATTTCCCTCTCCTGGTGACCTTGAACGCCTGATGGAGAAAAGGGGATTCGAAGTCAGCCAATCATTTCCCCAGTTTTTCGGGATCGCTCATATCTACCTCTTGAAGAAGATAATTCCTCAACCATAAATAGAGCAGGTTAGTATCTGATGCCTGCATCGGATTAATCAAATATATCTGGATCAGGATCTTTGAAGAATGCCTCGTGCAGTCTGTCGATGGTTGAAGGAATATCGGATTCGTCGGTCACAAAGGTGCAGCTGATCGTAGATGACCCGTGCGCTATCATGTCAATATGCATACCCTCCAGATTTCGAAACAGGAGTGACTCAAAGTCTCTGTTTTTCACCAACCAGAGAAACGGTGGCCTTTTCTCCGGCAATCTTCACCGCTCCAAGACACTTCAGTTCATCGATCGCGCGCTCCATGTCTTCTGACGCATCTATCGCCATCGCAACCCCTGTCCCGGCAGTCGTGACGACAGAGGGCGTAATCCTTTCTCTATCGAGAATATCGAAAACCGATCTCAGAAAACCGGCCGGGTTGGCATGGGGGGTTGGAGTGATATTGACGATACGTACGGGAATCTTGTACGCGATGGACTTATTGAGATCTCTTCCCTTATTCGCGCGCTCTGTTATCGTTGTGCCACCGGTATCCCGCTGTCTGGAGTTGTAAATACCGACCGGAATATTCTTCCGGCGCGCCGGCTCGATAGTCCCCGAGTGGAGAACCTTTGCCCCGAAGAAGGTAAGCTCAGACGCCTCCTCAAAGGAGATGTTCTTAATGGTACGCGCCCCCGCGAAGATGCCTGGATCGGCTGTCATAATACCATTGACATCCTTCCATATCTGTATCTCCGAGACATCGAGCGCCGAGCCTACCAATGCCGCGGTAAAATCAGAGCCCTCAAATCCCAGCGTGGAGGTGGCTCCACTGCGTGTGGAACCTATAAAGCCCTGTATGACGGGGACGCAACCGGACAAGACCAGTGGACGCACTTCCTCTTGAATGCCGCGGCAGGTCAGATCATCCAGCGGCCTGGCCCTGGTAAATCTTTCATCCGTAATAATAAAGTTTCGCGCATCCAGCCATAGGGCATTGATGCCGCGTCTCTGAAGAGCGGCCGCGATTATGGTGGTTGCTACCAACTCGCCGTACGAGAGGATCGTGTCCTGAGTGCGTGGCGTAAGTTCCCGCAGTACCGACAAACCGCCCAGCAATCTCTGAAGCTCCTCAAAATATCTCTCAAGGGTTGTCCTGACATCGCTGTCTTCAAAATCAGGGGTGAGACCCCTCGCCATATCAACGTGGTATTCACGGATTTCATCCAGACGCGAGAGGGCCTGTTCATCCATCCCCTCTGCCGAGCGCCGTGCGATATCAAGCAGTTTCCGGGTTGTTTTTCCCATGGCGGAGTTGACCACCACCGGATGGTGTTCAAGACGGGAATGGATAATTTCCACCACCCTCTCAACAGAAGAAATATCCTCTATCGAGGTTCCTCCGAACTTCATCACGATCATAGTCGCTACCCCCGCTCACGGTTTCAGTAACCGGGAACGTTCTCTTCGGCAAACAGGTCATAATCATCTGCCGAAACTATCCGGCATTCCACAATATCACCGAATGCCTTTTCCCCTGCTTTCACATAGGTGATGCCGTCTATATCAGGGGCCTGTCTTCTCGATCTTCCAACATAGTCGTACCCCGGAAGGTCCGATTTTTCTTCTATGACGATGTCTGTCACGGAACCGATGACCGATTGCTGTATCTCACGTGAAATCGTTGCCTGCTCCTCCATGATAATCCCCCGCCTGAGCTCTTTTACACTCTCGGGGATATGGCCGGGGAGCGCGTCTGCCGCTGTTCCCTCTTCCCTCGAATATTCGAAGACTCCCACATGGTCAAATCTTGTCTCCCTTACAAACGCGAGGAGTCTGTCAAATTGCTCCTGTGTCTCACCGGGGAATCCCACGATCAGTGATGTCCTCAAGGCCACGCCGGGGATGATCTTACGGGCATGCGCTATCATATTGTGTATGAGCTTGCAGTCGCCTTTCCGATTCATCGAACCGAGGATGGCGTTATCGATGTGCTGCACGGGGATATCGATATAGTTGCACACCTTGTCAATATCCCGGATGCTTCGAAAAAGTTCGTCACTCAGGGATGCCGGATGGGTGTAGAGCAGTCTGATCCACTCAAGCCCCACTATCAGCGCCATTTCTTTCAACAGGTTGTGCAGCCTGGGCGCCGTGCCGAGATCTGTCCCGTACCTCGTAGTCTCCTGGGCCGTCAGGATAATCTCTTTCACGCCCCCCTGCGCGAGTATTTCGGTCTCCCGCAGAATGTCATCCATACCCCTGCTCCTGAATTTTCCCCGGACAGCGGGTATAATACAGTAGGCGCAATGGTTGGAACAACCCTCCGCGATCTTGAGATAAGCCATGTAAGGCGGCGTGGACAGTAGCCGCCGGTGGGATGAATCCATCAGGAAATCGGGCTTTCCGATGAAGGATCGTCGTTCTGGTCGTTCTTTACTTTGAAGGGATGCAATTAGCGTGGCTATTCGAGGAACTTCGCCCGTTCCCAGAAAGAGATCAACCTCCGGGATCTCTTTCTCAAGCATGGCTCCATATCTTTGAGGCAGGCAGCCCGTAACTACAAGATACCGGCATACACCTTCCCGCTTCAGCTCAGCCATACGGAAGATTTCATCAATAGATTCTTCCTTTGCCGGAAGTATGAAGGCGCAGGTATTGACGATTATTATGTCCGCGTCTTGGGGAAGAGGGACAATCTCGAAACCACCCTCAACCAGAACAGCGGCCATCACTTCTGAATCTACGAGGTTTTTGGGACATCCCAAGCTTATGATGTGAATTTGGTTTTTCAATTTATCGAGGAAGCTTTCCGGCTAATACCTTGCGGGGCTTGGCCCCGTCCGATGGACCTACAACACCTTCCGCCTCCATCTTTTCCACGATACGGGCGGCACGGTTGTACCCTATTTTCAAGTATCGTTGCACAAGAGATATGGAGGCCTGCCCCAGGTCGGTAACCAGTTCGACGGCCTCATCATACTTCTCATCAAACTCTTCTTCCGACCTTGACCCTTCCTTTGATTCCGGGTTGTATTGGGATATCGATTCATCGTAGGAGGGTCTCCCCTGTCCCTTTATTAAGCTCACAATCTTTGTAATCTCTCTGTCTGACACAAAAGCGCCGTGGATACGCACCAGTTTTGATGTGCCCGGCGGGACGAACAGCATGTCCCCCGCCCCGAGGAGTTTTTCCGCGCCCAATTCGTCCAGTATCGTTCTCGAATCTACCCGCGACGACACCTGAAACGATATCCGTGTGGGGAAGTTGGCCTTTATGACGCCGGTGATAACGTCCACAGAGGGTCTCTGGGTTGCCAGGATGAGGTGTATTCCCGCGGCCCGTGCCATCTGCGCCAGGCGGGCAAGGGAGGACTCCACGTTTCTCTGTGCCACCATCATCAGGTCGGCCAGCTCATCTATGATGACGATTATGTAAGGAATTTTCTCCGGGGCCTCTTCGCCGGAGATCTGCGCAGCGGTTCCCAACAATTGATTCTTGAGAGTATCCTGTTGTTTTTCTATCATCCTGTTGTACCGCTCGATACTCTTGACACCCGCTGCGGCTATGACGGAATACCGCCGCTCCATCTCATCGACGGTCCACTTGAGTACCTGAGACGCCTGTTTGGGATTGACCACTACCGGGTGAAGGAGATGTGGTATCCCCTCGTATCCCGAAAGCTCAAGCCTCTTCGGATCGATCATGATGAACTTGACCTCGTTCGGCTTCGCTTTGAACAGGATGCTGCATATCATGGCATTGAGAGATACGCTTTTCCCCGAACCGGTTGTGCCCGCGATAAGGAGATGGGGCATCTTGACAAGGTCGGTTATCACGGTTCTCCCCGCAATGTTTTTCCCCAGTGCTATCGGCAATATATACTTCGACTCCAGAAACTCCTCGCTGTCGAGCACATCCCTCAGATATACGGATTCCCTCTCCTGGTTGGGGATTTCGATACCGATTGCGGCCTTTCCGGGAATGGGCGCCACGATTCTGATGCTCTGAGCCTTCAGAGCGAGGGCAAGGTCGTCAGAGAGATTTGTTATCTTGTTTATCTTTACACCGGCAGCCGGTTCGAGTTCATACATGGTTACCACCGGACCCGGCTTTACTTCCGTGACGCTTCCTTCCACCCCGAAATCCGCCAGTTTTTTCTCCAGGATACGGGAATTCATACTAAGGCTTTCCCTCTTCATTCTCGTATTCCTGACCTCTACTCTGTCAAGAAGAGTCAGTGAAGGAAGGGTGAAGCTGCCTTCCGGCTGCAGAAATCCGAAGGAAACCTGTTCTCCCTCACTTTTCTCTTCCTCCCGCACAACCTCATCGGAAATAATCGGGACATTCCTTAAAATAGTGGGTTTTTTCCGTTTTATTACCGTTTTTTTCCTTTTCAGTCTCCCAATCCCGATCGCCACAAATGTCTTGAACCTGAGGAGCGCGCTTGACAGCAATATTGCCAGTTTTCTCACAAACGACACAAGCGAAACGTTAAGTGTAATCATTATGGATACCAGCAATATAACAACCAGAACAATGTCTGCTCCTATTTGATTCAGGCCGGAATACAATACCCGGAGCGAGAATTTTCCGAGAAGCCCTCCCGCGTTGAGATCCATACCGTAGAAAGAGACAGCGCTGTACCGTGCCGCCAGAAGCGCCGATGATGCGAACACAAGGCCCACAAAACCAAAGATGGAAGAAAGGGTCATCCTGAACTTTCTTCCGAGGAATAGCTTGAAAGAAAGCAGAACAAGCAATACAGGAAACAGATACGATGTCAAACCGACAACTCTGAGCATACCATCAGAGAGGTACGATCCTACAAGGCCACCGTAATTGGCCACCATCACTTTGCCCGCCTCATAATGTGTCAGCGAAGGATCGTGAGGGTTGTATGAAAAGAGACATAGAAATACAAGCACAGCGAAGGCGAGGGATACGACACCCCCAATTTCCTTCGCCATTATGTTCTCTCTGCCGACACCCTTTTTACTCAAGCCACCCTCCACTATCCTGAGAGATTAGATTAAATTGTGTTAATAATCAATGTAGAAATTCCAAGAATCCAGCAGTAATAAGCAAATATACTCAGCTTTCGTTTCCTGATTACAAAGAGCAGAAACCGCAGCGTCAGAAAACCGGTCACAGCGGCGACAATCATTCCTGTAAGATATATCGCTATATCGCCCGGGGGTATCATCCCTATATATCGTGACTCAAGTACAAGCGCGCCCACTATCGCAGGGATGGAGAGTAAGAATGAAAATCTGGCGGCCGTCTGGCCATCCAGTCCCCTGAAGATGCCGAAGGCTATCGTGGAGCCGGATCTTGATATTCCGGGAATCAGCGAAAGTCCCTGAACAATCCCGATCACCACGCTGTCGACTATCGTCATCTCCTTTTCCACTCTGCTGCCCTGAAATCTGTCGGATATAAACAGCAGCACCCCGGTGATAAGCAGCATAAAAGAAACTGTCGTTGCGGAGGTAAAAAGATGGTGTATCCTATCCTCGCATGAGAGACCTATAACCCCTGTAAATACCGTCCCTGTGATGATATAGAGGGCCATTTTTCTCCCGGAACGTACCTGCAGAGGGTCTTGGCCTCTCTTGGCGTTCTGGAACCATCCGACCGGTATGAGTGATATCAGAATATCCAGAATTTCTTTCCTGAAAAAAACCAGAACCGCCAGAAGCGTCCCGGAATGAAGCATAACATCAAACAGTACTCCCGGCTGCTGAAACTCCTTGAGAAAACTTTGCACCAGTACCAGATGGCCGGAACTGCTCACAGGAAGAAATTCCGTCAGCCCCTGTATTACACCAAGAAGGATACCCTCCCAAAGATTCAAAGATTTTTCCTTTCTCCAACGAATGGCATGATCATCGCAACAAACCCGATACATCGGGACTCAAATAATGGATACGTGCAAATTTCTACTTAATAATACGGATGAAGTCAATGGGGAATATATAGTGTCATACCGAAACCACATCACGGATAATTAATTTGACAGGGATATCATTCAGCAATATAGTTTGATATGATCTTATAAAGAAAATTTACAAGGAGAGATAAATGGTTAATAAAGTCATATTGATTGGAAGACTGGGTGCGGACCCGGAAGTACGGTACACCCAGGATGGCACCATGGTAACCAATTTCAACCTGGCCACCGATGAACAGTGGAAGGACAAGAGTGGAGAGAAGGTCCAAAAAACGGAGTGGCACAGGATCGTCACGTTCAGAAAACTTGCCGAGATATGCGGAAACTACCTGGCCAAGGGAAGACTGGTCTATATCGAGGGCAGGATTCAAACAAGGGCCTGGGATGACAAGGATGGTAACAAGCGCTACACAACGGAGATAATAGCCTCCAACATGCAGATGCTTGAGCGGAAAGAACAAGGGTCCTACCAGTCATCCGGGACAGGGATGCCGTCCCCGAATGGCTCGAGCATACCTGAAGATGATGTCCCTTTTTAACCATTAACTGCATATAAATTGTAAAACTCTAGGGTGCAAGAATGTGATTCTGTCCCCTTTCTTTGTTTGCATTTTATGTGGAGCATCAGATTGTATCAACGAGGTCTTTCGACTTCCGGTTAACTGTGAGGTCTATGAGAAACGACCAGACGGTGGTGAGGCATATGGACTCATACGGTGGCTCTGCGAGGCGACCTCAGTCAACGAAATATTGCAAAATGGTCCGGCCGAAAGGACATGTGACAGAGCGAAGTTTATGAACATGTTATACCCCATGACTTGGTAAAAGAGTGTCCAATTTCCCGTGAAGAGTTTATTCAGTTAAGCGTTCCCCTCATTCAACTGAATTGGGGTTCTGTATCCATGACGGGCCCATGATGCTGTGTCACAGAGCGTCATGCCGACTGCATTAACTGCAAAGAGCAGACTTGCATCAAGGGCAATAATGAAAAAACAGCACGGATAAAACAAAATTTCCTTGATGCGGAAGCACAGCTTAAACGGGCAGAAAAAGCCAGTAAAGAAGGTCCAGCAGGTGCTGACAGGTGGCTCTGGTGGCTGATTCATCATCAGCCGATTATTCATGCCGCAACGCCTCGATGGGGTCCAGTT
>CAZOHQ010000087.1:0-2578 GCA_964579455.1 uncultured Syntrophaceae bacterium
ATGCTGATTGCCGGCATTGTCGGGGCGATCATCCTGCCGCCGCTCTCGGATAAATTCCGCAAGAGGAAGAACTTCCTGATTCTCGGTATGGTAGGCATGACGCCGGGCCTTGTCGGATTGACCTTTGCCGGGAGCTATGCGATCCTTTTCGTTTCTTCTTTTGTCCTCGGCTTTTTCCTTCTGGGGGCATGCGCACCGGTGGGGTTTCAGTATTGTGCCAAGGTTAGTTATCCCACACCGGAGTCCACATCCCAGTGGCTGTTGCTGGTCGTCGGTCAGATCTCGGGGATAATCTTTATTGTTGGCATGAACCTGGTGGGAATGATCCCCTTCATGGTGCTCTATATCGCCCTTGCGGCAGTGACCATCGTCATTACTTTTTTATTAGAAGAGTCTCCCATGATTCTGTCTGCGGGGGGTTAAAAAACGTGATGGAGGAGTCCCTCGAGGCTTCCCAAAATTTATCCGGCAATTATGAGGTGACGTACCATGTCTGATTCCAGCGGGAAATACATACTTGCTGTCGATCTGGGGACATCGGGGAGTAAAACGGCCCTCGCCACCATCTTCGGCGAGATCATCGATTTCGAATTCCAAGGGGTACCGCTCCACCTCCTCCCCAACGGGGGCGCAGAACAGGACCCCAACGACTGGTGGAACGCAATCATATCGACGGCCAAGACACTTCTTTCAAAAGGCCTGGTACCTCCCGAGAATATTGTCGCCATAAGCTGCTCGACCCAGTGGAGCGGAACGGTCGCCGTTGACAAAGAGGGAAACCATCTGATGAACGCTATCATCTGGATGGATTCACGGGGTGCCGGCTGTATCGACAGTGTCAGAAAAGGGGCCATCAATTTTGAGGGATACGGCATCAAGAAACTCCTGACCTGGCTCTATAAGACAGGCGGGGCTCCCGGAGCGTCGGGCAAGGATCCCATCAGTCACATACTGTATATACAGAGAGCGTATCCCGAAGTTTTCGGGAAGACCTATAAATTTCTCGAGCCGAAGGACTATATCAACCTGAAATTCACCGGAAAATTTGCCGCATCGTATGACTCCATTACCCTCCACTGGGTGACGAACAACCGTGATATATCCGATATTACATATGATGACGCACTACTCAAAATGGTTGGTCTCGAAAGGGATAAGCTTCCCGATCTGAAACGGGCTATTGATATTCTGGGACCCGTAAAAAAAGAGGTGGCACAAGAACTCGGTATCAGGGAAGACGTACATGTTGTCACGGGCTCACCCGACGTCGCCGTTGCGGCCATAGGATCAGGGGCCGTACGGGATTATGAAGGGCACTGCTATATCGGGACATCTTCCTGGATTTCGGCCCATGTTCCTTTCAAGAAAACTGATATTTTTCATGCCGTTGCCTCACTCCCCAGTGCGGTTCCCGGCAGATACTTCATCGCCAATGAACAGGAAATTGCCGGCGGCATACTCAACTGGCTCAGGGACAACATTATTTACCACAAGGATGAACTTCTTTTAGAGGAAAATCTACCCGACGTTTTCAAGATATTTGACAGCATCGCCGAAAGGGTTCCTGCCGGCAGCAACAGGGTTATCTGTACACCCTGGCTGTACGGGGAACGCACGCCCGTTGAGAACCACCTGATCCGGGGCGGGCTGCATAACATCTCCCTTGCAACGACACGAGAGGATATTGTCAGGTCGACCTTTGAGGGGGTGGCATTTAATCAGAAGTGGGTATTGAAATATATTGAGAAGTTCATCGGACGAAAGATGGATCCCATCAATATGGTGGGAGGCGGCGCGATCTCGGATATCTGGTGTCAGATCCATGCGGACATATTGGACAGGACCATTAATCAGATGGAGGATCCGATACAGGCCAACGCCCGCGGCAGCGCCTTTCTTGCCTCGGTCGCCCTGGGCTATATGACCTTTGACGATATACCGAAGTATGTCAGGATTAAAAATGTCTTTACGCCCAATCCAGATAACAGAGAAATCTACGACGAGCTGTTTGACGAGTTTCTCTGTATTTACAAGCATAACAAGGGTATATGCGCACGATTGAACAGGCATTGCTGATACATACCGGCAGAAAATAAAAATATCACATTATTGGAAAGGAGAGTGAAATGAGTAAATTAGAATCACAACCATGGGCCCTTCCCGAAGGGATCGACATGGAAAAAAATGTCATTGCCACCTATTACTGTTCCATCCCGAAGGACTTCGACATGCTGGATATAGGGGCCTTTATGGCGGTGGAACAGTCTACCGGAACGTGGGTTCCCGTTCCCGGGGAGACACCGGAAATTCGGGCAAAACACGTTGCGAAGGTAATCGGCGTCTATGAGGCGCCCTTCTATGAGTGGGGGCTCCCCGATACCATCACGGAGCGGCAGTATATCGTCCAGATTGCCTTTCCATCGGTAAATTTTGAGGACAAATTTTCCATGCTTCTTACGTCAACTGTGGGCAATATCTCCATGGTGCCGAATCTCAAGGTCATTGACCTTCGCATCGGGAAGGAGACGCTCAAGAGATATCAGGGTCCCAAGTTCGGCATTGACGGCTGGTATGAGGC
>CAZOHQ010000087.1:2678-7676 GCA_964579455.1 uncultured Syntrophaceae bacterium
TGGTGGATGCCGGTGTCAACGCCATGATGGTGAACTACGTTGCCGTCGGTTTCGAGGCGATGCGCGCCCTGGCCGAAGATCCCGATGTCAATGTTCCCATCCTCGCCCACATGGATGTGGCGGGGGCCTATTTTATGTCACCCAACCAGGGTATTTCATCACCCCTGATATTCGGCAAAATGGCACGCATGTGCGGTGCCGACGCAATGGTAACGCCCTTTTCGCTGGGCGGGAAGGCTATGTATATGGGGGACAGATTCAAACAGAGCGTAAACTGCATGACCTACCCCTTTGGTGATCTGAAGCCCGTCTTGCCCATGCCCTCCGGAGGTATCACCCCTGCAAATGTGGCCGATGCCGTGAATACAATGGGAACAGATATCATGATCGGTTCGGGAGGTGGCATTCATGCTCATCCGCAGGGTTCTACTGCCGGTGCTAAAGCCTTTCGCCAGGCCATTGATGCATCCATCAAGGGGATTGCTCTGGAAGAGTATGCGAAAGAACATGAGGAACTTGGACGCGCCCTTGGCTTGTGGGGAAAGAAGCCGGAGATAAAGGGAGGATAATTTTCGACGAAACATCTACGCTAAAAACACAGTCTTTCCGAGTGAAGTTCTCCGCTGCAAGCCACGGGGAACTTCACGTTTTCTCTTACTGTCCTGTTCACTGTTCTTTCAAGATGGTTTTCTGCGCGTATATGAGCGCCTTTTTGATGTATCGTTCATTCAGCCAGGGTATGGGAGAGGGAGTTTCAAATATCCGCTCCGGTATCCGTACCGTATCCAGAGCGAACCCTTCCCGTATCTTGAACCGGTATTTTTCGGTGTGGATCTCTCTGCCGATCCGCTGCAGATCATCCGGAGACAGGTCAAAACCCGCTACGCCAAGTAATCTGGTGATAAGTTCGGGTGAATAGATCCCCCGAGCGAAGAAACAGACAACGAGGCTCGACAGCACCTGCCGCCATCTCTCCTCATCAAGAAGGGTGTCTATAAGATCTTCCGGTTTCATCTTTTGGTTAATGAGGGTTTTCTGATCGATGCCGTATCCGGCGTTGTCCAGGTGGCTGTGTCGGGCACCGATAAGGACTCCCAGATGGGCGCCTGGGCCTGTGTGATATCCGGGCATTTCATTGCCGGCGAAGGAAAGGGCGAATTCCGTGCCGCCATAGACGGAGGCAGCGTACTCGACTCCCCGCGCGAGGGCCTTATAGAAATCGTTTGGCTGGTCGATGATGTATCCACCCGCCTTGATATATGCCTTGACGTCCCCCCATTTCAATTTTACGCCCCTGGTTTCCTCCTGGGTGATAAGACCCCGTTCGAAGGCCTCCGTGGCCCAGGCCAGGATCACGCCGAGGCTCATCGCATCCACCCCCCAAGCCTCTTCCACCCGATCCATCAGTTTCAGAAAATCGGCGGGTCGGGATATGCCCAGCATGGTACCGAGTGCATAGATCGGTTCATAGTCATATGAGATCATTGAGGTCTTGTAGAAATATGCGACATCTTCGTAGGGTTCCCGGAGTGCGGCGATATGTATACAGCCGACCGGGCAGTGGGAGCAGGCGAGCCGCCTTCCCAGGTACTGCCTGGCGAAGGTCTCACCCGATATCTTTGAGGCATTCTCAAACTGCGCCGCGGTAAGGTTACGCGTGGGGAGCCCGCCGAACTTGTTGAGTGGCACAATGTTCTCCGCGGTTCCCAGATCGTGATATTTCTTCATCACGGGGGAATCCACGGCAGTCTTGTATACTTCATCGTAGAGATTTCGGTATATCTTTTTGTCTGAGATGGGCAGGGAAGATCGCCCCGAAACGACGATGGCTTTGAGCTTTTTGCTCCCGAAAACAGCCCCCAGACCCAGCCGTCCGAAGTGACGGAAGGTCTCCGTCGTCACGCACGAATAGGTGATCAGTTTTTCCCCTCCCTTGCCGATGCGCATGATCGTTCTCAGGCCGGACCCCGTTTCATTCTCTCGGATGATGCGCCCCGATGAGAAGTTGCCCATCCCCCACAGTGTCGAGGCATCGCGGAAATGGACCTGATGGCCGTCGATGGAGAGGTAGACCGGCATGCTGCTCGCACCCTGTATAACGATGGCGCCGTATCCCGCCATGCGGATCGCGACGGCGCTTCTGCCCCCGCAGTGGCTCTCACCAAGATTTCCGGTCAGGGGAGATTTGAACATCGCGACCGTCTTCGAGGCAAGCGGAAAGAGTGCTGTTAAGACGCCGACGGAAAATATAATGGGATTTTCCGGACCCAGAGAATCACACCCCTCGGGACACTCCTCGTGCAGAAGCTGTGTGGCGACACCGGTGCCCCCCAGGTATTTTTCGAAGAGGTCGCGTCTTCTCTCAACCTTAAACGTTCTTCGAGTCAGGTTGATATAGAGGATATTCTCAAGGGAATCATTCTTCAACATTTTCGACCTCCCTCTTCTGCATCCCCAGGACACCATGGGGGCAGAAATCCACGCAGTATCCGCAGTGGAGACAGATCATCGGCTTGTTTGTCTCGTCGTTCCAGTACACGGCTCCGATAATACAGGCCTCCTGACAGTGGCCGCAACCGATGCATTTATCCGGAAGGACGCGCACACCGCCTCCCTCTCTCGGTGTAAGGGCCTGTGTGGGACATACCTTCGCACAGGGAGGATCGTTGCACGCCTTGCATACGATGACGGAAAAGCCCCTCTCCATACCCCCGATCGATCTTACTCCGATACAAGATCTGGCAAGGCCCGCTTCCCCGACTCTCCGTGAACAGGCAAACATGCAACTCTGGCAGCCAATACATTTTTCCGTATCCAACACAGCAAGTCTCACAACACTACCTCGTATATTATTTCATACTATATTTTCATAACACCTTAATATCTTTATTCTATACAAATAAGCAGAGGGTGTCAATGATAATGAGATACCGGTGTCAGAAACAAATGCGAGCTAATGGAAGGTTGTCTTCTTCACAAAAACCTGCTAGTTAATACTATATACTAATGCACGCGGACATTCAACGATAATGGACATCCTATCCTTCGATGGTTTGACAAATCTCGCGCTGTTCTGTGACTCACCTCTATTCCTTTCTGTGATGCTGCCGGATCATTGGAGTAAATCGTTTAAACGCTGATCTGATAATAACGGCTAGCTTATCGATACCATAGCAATGGGTATACTGCTGTCAAGAAAGTTTCACATGAGATCAGTCATTTCATGACAGACCTTACGTTCAGGAGGAGAAGACATGATAAACTTTTCGCAGAAGTGTAGAAGTATAACCACACTGTATCTTGTCGACAAAGACCAGCAGAAACTTGGTCCCAAGCTGAGAGCGGCCTTGCGGGGCAAAAAGGCGATTCTGGTTATCCCGACACTGGCAACAGAGTTTACGGCGGAGGAAAACAGACCCGTCTTTATAAACATTCTCAAACAGCTCAGCAAGGTTTCATATCTCAGAAAAATCATCTTCGGACTCGATGCCGCTACCGATACAGAGGCGCTTGAGCTTGCGGCCCTCCTTAAGGAATACGGGATACGCAATTATATCTTACAGCATAACGAAGGTGACCGATTCAAGGAACTGTATAGAAGAATCGACAATCTCAGCGCCGCTTTCAGGCAACCCGGAAAAGGCAGGAACATGTTCATGTCCTTCGGGATAGCCCAGGCCATTGAAGCCAATTATATCGGTGTCATCGATGCCGATATACGGACATTTCACCATAGACAACTCGACCGGCTTTTCTACCCCCTTATTATCTTGAATTACCAGTTTTCCAAGGCGTCCTATATGAGAATCGGGAACAACCGCATGTACGGGAGGATAAAACGGCTTCTTCTTGATCCGTTTCTTCTGGCCCTCAAACGAAAATTCCGGGAATCGGAAGACGAAAAATTTATCAGTCTCATCGACTATCTGTTGGCATTTAACTACCAACTGTCGGGAGAGGTGGCATTTGAGATAAACCTCCTTAAACGCATGCATTTTGCCACCAACTGGGGAGTTGAACTCTTTACCCTGATCGAAGCCTACCGGAAGGCAAACAACATAGTGCAGGTTCAATTCTCTTCAGGCCCGTTTGAACACAAGCACCAGCCCGTCTCGGCGGATGATCCGAAATCGGGTCTCTATAAGATGGCCACGGATATCGTGACCACCCTGCTTTCCACACTGGTTATTGAAGAGGGGTTCGAGATATCCGATTATTTTGTACGGGATATTACCGCGACCTATCTGAACATTGCCGATGAGCTTATCAAAAAATACTCCGAAAATGCTTCATTCTCAAATCTGGAGTATGATCGGGATGCGGAAGAAGCCATGGTGAAGGGAGTATTCCGGGATGCCATCCTGGCCGCTGGTGAATTCATCACATCATCACCCCATCTCATAAGCGATAATCTGACACACCTTATACTCAATAATGAGAGGTTCAAGAGACACAAGGATGCCGGGTTTATCGACGACCTCATCGCCTATGAAAAGGAGAGCAAAAACCGGATATTCGAAATCCCTCAGACCGTTTCGTGGGAACGGATCATCATGAAACAACCGGGCATCCTTAACGACATACGGGATGCCGTGGAAAAGGAGACGGCCTTCTTTGCGAAGACTCGATAACTTCGATTTGTCGCCAGAAATAGAGCAATGCGAGAAAACCCGAAAGGAAAGAGGATGAAAGAAAAATTTGATGTGGTGGTCGGCATTCCCTCTTACAACGAAGCACAGACCATAGGGTACGTTACCAGGATGGCTGGAGCGGGACTTGCTAAATATTTTCCAGATGCGAGAAGCGTCATCGTCAACTGTGACAACAACAGCCCGGACGGCACTAAAGAGGCGTTCCTTTCCACGGAGGTCCCTGACAGGGTTAAAAAGAAATATATCTCCACGCCACAAGGGGTAAAGGGGAAAGGGAACAATTTCTACAACCTCTTCCAGTTTTGCCAAAACGCAGAGGCAAAGGTTACAATAGTTGTCGACGCGG
>CAZOHQ010000088.1:0-7664 GCA_964579455.1 uncultured Syntrophaceae bacterium
CCTTCAACGCTTTGACCAGGAAATCATGCCTGAGTTTAGTCGAAAAGGATATTGGTCCGGCGAAGCCACAGGTATGAAAAAAGATGGAACCAAGTTTCCGCAGGCGTTATCCTTGACGGCTATGGCAAATGGCGGGTTGATTTGTGTCGTCCGCGACATTACAGAGCGCATGCAAATTGAAGAAGCCCTGAAGAAAACCCTCGAAAATCTCAGGAAAGCATTCGGAACCACCATTCAGGTGATGGTAGCGGCCGTCGAGTCAAGAGACCCCTATACGGCCGGTCATCAGCTCCGAGTTGCCGATCTGGCCCGTGCCATCGCCACGGAGATGGGATTACCCCACGAGAAAATAGAGGGCATCCGCATGGCGGCTTCCATCCATGACATCGGGAAACTATCCATACCCGCAGAGATATTATCCAAACCCACCAGGCTATCGGACATTGAGTTTTCCCTGATAAAAGAGCACCCCCGGAAAGGGTACGAGATGCTCAAGGATGTGGAATCCCCGTGGCCTCTCGCACAAATCGTTTACCAGCATCATGAACGGATGGATGGATCCGGGTATCCAAGAAACCTGAAGGGGGATGAGATTCTCATAGAGGCGCGCATTATGGCTGTGGCCGATGTGGTGGAGGCTATGGGGTCTCATCGTCCGTATCGTCCTACGGTAGGATTAAACGCGGCACTGGAAGAGATTGGGAATAATACAGGAACGCTTTACGACGCAGATGCGGTGGATGCCTGCCTGAGATTATTCCGGGAAAAAGGTTTTCAACTCGATGGTCACTGATTTTAAATGGCAATCCTCACTGTAATGGTGAAAGTTGAGGATAAGTCGGTCGAAGTCAGGGATGAAACGGAAAAAATAGTTGTCCTTCTGCGCGGCCTGGCCTGCAGAAAAAAGGAGAGAATAAATGAGCAGGGTATCTCTGCGAGTATGCCTTATATTCGTGCTCCTGCCGTGCCTTACCTCGTGCGCCCTTATATCGTCCGCCGGCAACCTCGGGAAAACCGCGTTTACAATAACGGCTGAGCCATGGCCGGAGGCATACAGGTTTTTCAGAAGTGACGGTCACTGGCTCGGTGGTGACGGTGCCTCCTCGGTCGATCTTGGCAAGGGGAGGTTGGTCTGGCTTTTCGGGGACAGTTTTATACATCAGGGATCTTCAGGTGATCGTCGAGAAGCGGCGATTGTCAGGAACAGTATCGCCATACAAAACGGATATGATCCATCTAAGGCGTCGGTTAATTTCTACTGGCATGCGGAGGGCAGCGGCGATCCAGCATCCTTTTTCGCGGAAGGGGAGGGCCACTGGTATTGGCCGGGAGACGGTATACGAATAGACGATACCCTTGTCATATTTCTCATGGAGATCAGTGACAGCGAAAATGAACTCAAATTTGATGCGACGGGCTGGGAGGTGGTAGCGATAGACAATCCCGATGCCGATCCCGGGAACTGGAATGTCCGTTGGATCGATACACCCGACAATGAATTTGGAGTCATTGCCGGGTCGGCCTGTGTTATCCGCAAGGATGGCTATCTATATGCCTTCAGTGCCTGCGCAAAAAATCGCGACGTCTATATCATCCGGTGGCCCGTGTCTTCAGTCTTGAAGGGTGACCTTTCAAAGCCCCAATGGTGGACAAAAGAGAAGGGATGGGTCTTACAGCGGACTCTTCGAGAAATTCCGACCCCTCTCTTTTTCGATGGTCAGATGGAGTTTACCGTTGATTACGTGCCCGCAATCGGGAAGTATCTACAGATTCAAACGGCATCTCTTCTCAATCCGTCGCTGTCGTTCCGCTGGGCCGACAATGTCACCGGCCCCTGGTCACCGTTGAAAGAATTCTATCGCCCGGTGGAGGCAGGTCAAAGCAGTGTAATGATATATGCGGGAAAATCACACCCGGCGCTCACGGGTTCCGACATCATTTTCACCTACGCCGTGAACTCGATCGATTCCGAAAGACTGCTTGGAGACAAAGATATATATTATCCGGTGTTTCTCAGAGGGAAAATCTCCAAGGGAACAGAGGAATAAAAAGTTAAAAAAAGAGCACTCCTTTCCCGGGAAGACATGAGACTTTACAAAAGGATGGACACTGCGATACATCCCTTTGCCGTTTATCGGCGCCGCACCCCACATATGAGGGCAATATTTCATTGACATACAAGGTCGCTCTTCCTATACTTGATCCTATCAGAAGCAATGTTGTATTAAACCCGGAGCTACAGTGAAAAAGTTATACTTACTACTAATTCTTGTATGTATACTTGCCGGCAACGCTGTAAATGCTGTCGCGGAAACCCGCTATGTCAGCGATATGCTGGAAATCACCATGCGTAGCGGCAAAGGCACCGGCTACGGCATCACGCGCATGCTGCGCAGTGGTACAGCGGTACAGATACTCGAGGTCGACAAGGAAGCCGGCTACTGCAAGGTTCGTACCGATAGCGGCAAGGAAGGCTGGGTGTTGTCACGGTTCCTGATGAACGGACAGGCGGCCCGCGAACGTCTCGCCGCAGCCGAGAAGAACCTGGCGGAACTGGAAGTGGATAATCGTAAACTGACAATCGCCATGGCAGCGATGACGGATGAGAAGAAGGCACTGGTGAATAATGTGGGCGATCTGGAAAAAGAGACCCGATCCGTCAGTCAGGAACTTACCGAGGTCAAGCGCACAGCGTCCAAGGTACTTGCCATTAATTCGGAAAACAAGGAGCTGAAAAGCCGGCTGCTGTCACTGGAGCGTCAGTTGCAAACCGTTCAGCAGGAAAATGAGAGCCTGAGGGACAGCACTGCACGCGACTGGTTCATAGTCGGCGCGGCAGTGGTGCTGTTGGGGATCATCATCGGGCTGATTATTCCGAAGATCCGCCTCCGTAAGAAATCGAGCTGGTATACGTTTTAACGACAACGGATAGATCTCATGTTGGTGCGGTTTGCAGCCGCGAAGGTGCTCAGTTCTTGGAATCGCGCTTGCAAAGCGCTTTTATGGGAACACGGTCACTGCTTCTAGGCTTCGTCCCATCAAAAACTATATAGTATAAACAAGCAGGGAAAAGGGGCTGCCATAAAGGAATCAAAAACACAAGGCGATGACGTTGAGAAAGACGTAGCTTTTGACGAAGGTGCGGCAAAAGAGTCAGTCGACGAGCTAGTAGAAAAGCTTAAGCGCAAGAAACCTAAGGAATTTGCCTTCTTGAAAGCTGATACAATTTCGCTGGAAGAACCCCTTGATGAACCTCAGGGAAAAGGGCTTGCAGACGTGCCATCCGGTGAATTGCTGCCGACAGAACTGCCCTCAGAGCCCCCACCGGTTCAAGCGACATCATCAATGGGAGAGGATCTCTCACCCGGGGGACCTCCTCCGGAGGAACCAGTTGAGTTGCCGCCGGAAGACCCATTCTCCGAGCCTCCTCCTGACCAAACGATATCATTAATGCAGCAGGATCTCCCGCCCGAGGAGTCTTCTCCGGAAGAGATGGGTGATGAGCCACCCGAAGAACCGCCCGCTGAAGAACCGCCCGCGCCACCTCCGAAGAAAAGGTCGCTGCCTGTTTTGCGAACCGCACTGATTCTTTTGGTATTTTTCATTTCCCTTGGATTGTATGCGTATTTCGTGTTTCCGACGATGTATGAGAACTGCACCATGAAATCCGGGGATACGACATACCCTGTGAAAATTAACCGGCTGACAAAGAGCATGCAATACTATCACATGGGCACATGGCATAACGGGCCAATCCTCAAAACCTCAACGTACAGGGCTCATTTAACCATTCCTTCAACGGATCGTTCAGTCCTCAGCGAGGATAAGACCCTCAAAGCTGCCGAAGAAACACCGGTGAAAGTTCCTGAAATGCCCCCTGCTCCATCGGTTACGCCTTCCACTGATAAAAAGGGAGATACGGCCATTGCTGAGGCAGAAACAATAGCGGAAAAACCGGAAGAAGTTGCTACTGTCAAAGATACGCTTCCATCCGGGAAAAAAATTGTCAAACCGGCCGGCCAATATATTTACGCAATTCGGATCAGTTCCATGCGTTTAAAGAAATTCGCAGAAGAATTCCTGGAAGAAACCGAAAAAAAAGGGTTTGATGCACATATGCGTGTCATTGAGACTGAGAAGCACGAAATATGGCATGCGATCTACATTGGGCATTTTGCCGACAGAGAAGAAGCTGTCACGTATATGAAAGAAAAGAACATAACCGATTCATATCCGGGCAGTTATATCCGGAAGATGTCCAACCCTTAACTTATAGAACCAACCTCAGAATGCTATAGTAATCCGTACCGGGAAAAGCCGACAACTCTATCAATCTATACTGACTTCACGAAAAGCCCTGTGAGGATGGATGAGTATGGATGTCCCTGATGTACCCCAAAAGAAAGCCGATATAGTATTGGAACTACCTTGAAACGAAAAGAGGGTTATTATGCAGAATTATATGGAAATTGCCAACAGCCCCGGGATGTGGGTTGCGTGTTCGGCCATCATCGTGGTGGTGCTGGTGCAGGCGATACGGCTCACCATGATTGCCCTGCATGCCGGCAGGCAGATCGGCATGAACGACTCCCAGATGTTCGCGGCAATTCGAAGCGGATTCACTACCGCCCTTGTCCCCTCCGTTGCGATCCTGCTTGGTCTGGTAGTGCTTATCCCGAGCCTGGGACTGCCGTTTCCATGGATGCGTCTTTCAGTGCTCGGCTCCATCCACTACGAACTGATCGCGGCCGGGGTGGCAGCCAGGGAAATGGGGCTGGACAATGTGATCAAAGACCCCTCGGGCGTAGCTTTTGCCAATGCGGTATGGACCATGTCGCTGGGTATCTTCTTCGGGCTGCTTATCGTTGCCTTCTTTACCCCTAACATCAAACAGCTCAAAGAGAAAGTAGCCGGCGGCGACGAGAACTGGATGCGTGTCATGACGGCCGCGGCCTTTTTCGGTGCAGTGGGCTACATGGTAGCACAGCCGGTCGTGAAGGGTGGCTCTTCCCTGGTTGCGCTCATCGGAGGTTTTGTTTCCATGGTATTGATCGGAATCATTATCACCGTGGGGCGCCAGAACTGGCTGAAAGAGTGGGCCCTGGCCCTGGCCATCATCGGCGGAATCACCGCAACCGGTCTGGCATATACCTACTTCGGCATAGGAGGCTGACATGGATTCCAAGAAAGAACTGTTTCAGGAACACTTTGTCATCCCGGTTCAGCGGGCAGGAAAGTACACTATTCTGGTGGCCGTGTTCTGTCTGTTTCTGCCCGGGTTGTATCTGTACGTATTCCACGGACTGATCCCGCCGCTCGATGCCACAATCCGCTCACTGATAGCGGTGTGGGCCTTCATGGCTGTAATGGGCCTTATTGAACCCATTGTCTACTATCCCATATTGGGTCTCGGGGGGACATATATGTCATTTCTGGTAGGCAACGTGCTTAACCTCAGGGTGCCGGTATCGGCCACGGTCCAGCAGGTGGTAGGCGCCAAGGAAGGAACCCCGGAGGCCGAGATCGCCTCAACCCTGGGAATCGCCGGCTCGCTTCTGGCCAGCGAAATCGTCATGATAGTAGGGGTGGCGGCCTTTCTCCCATTTCTCAGTCAGTTGCAGGGATCCGGTACCGCCGTGGCCGTGGCCCTTGAACAGGTATTGCCGGCACTCTTCGGCGCCCTGGGCGGCATCTTCCTGCTGCGGACCCCAAAACTCGGGATTGTGCCTTTGGGCCTGGGATTCATCATCGCTTTTATAAACAGTGATCTGTCCTATTCGATCGTAATCCCTCCCATGGTTATACTCTCGATCATTGCCGCCCGGATCATGTATAAACGCAAATGGGTCAAGGGCGAAGGAATGATGTGAAAGGAGATGGTATGAACTATAACGACATGTTTACGGCAGTCGAACGCAATCAGGGGTATATCATCGATATCCTTCAGAGGATTATCGCAGTGGACACCACCATCCCTCCGGGTAATAATTATGACAAGCTGATCGATGTGGTTGAACCGGAGCTTCGGCGCTACGGTTTCACGACCGAGCGCGTGAGCGTACCCCCGGACAAGATCAGCCAGATCCCCTGGGAACTGATCGGAGAGAGGGTCAACCTGGTAGGACGCCTCGCAAACGGCAGGCCCCGGGCCTCGGTCTATGCGCACATGGATGTGGTGCCTGTCGATGAAAACTGGACCCGAGATCCCTTCGGGGGCGAAGTGGAAAACGGCAGACTCTACGGCAGAGGTACGGTCGACATGAAGGGTTCCATCGCGTGCTTTCTGGGCGCGCTGAAAACACTCTCCGATCTGGGCATCGAACCACTCTTCGCGCTGGACTGCATGCTGTGCACGGATGAGGAAATCGGCGTATATCCGGGCGCGCGCTATCTGGCCGAACAGGGCTATTTCAGCCCGCATCTCATCTGGCTCGAATTCGGCGTTATAGATTTTCCGGCCATTGTCATCGGAAGCTCGGGTGCGTTGCGCATGGAGATCATCGGAACGGGAAAGAGCGCCCACTCCGGGTCCAACTTCCTGGGGGTCAATGCCATTGAAGAGATGGTGCCTGTCCTGGATGAACTCATGGCCCTCAAACGGGAGGTAGAGCAGCGAATCTCTCGGGTTCCGACCTTTCCCATGCCGGGTATGCCATCGGATAAGATGACACCCATGTTCAACCTGAATATCATCCGGGGAGGTTCGGGTGTGAATGTCGTGGCTGACGAATGCCGGATTAGTCTCGACCGCCGCTATATACCGGATGAATCCTACGCCGATGTGCTGGGCGAGATCGAGGCCGCGCTCGAGCGGGGACGGGCACGATCAAAACTGCTTGATCTCAGGTGGAATACAGCCCATTCCTACCCGCCCATGGAACTCGATCGCAACTCAGCGGCCATTGAGCATCTCCTGCAGATCAAAAAAGCAGTCCATGGCTGGGATGAGTTCATCTATGGCGGGGTCAGCATGTCCACCGACATGGGATTCGTAATCGACGCCTTAAAACCCGAAAAGGTCATGGTCGCCCCATTCGGGGTGGACCGGGGTATGGAAATCAGGGCTCACACAACCGATGAGTTCGTCTATATCGACGATCTGATCGGCATGACCAAAGAGCTCGCGGCGTATATCAGTACATAAGCGTCCGGGAAGAATATGTGGATCATGACAACGAAATGAATAAAGGGGAGGAACCTATGAAAGTCGAAGACATTACATGTGTCGCGGTGATCGGAGCGGGAACGATGGGACATTCCATCGCCCAGGTGTTCGCCCAGGCGGGAATCGAAACCCATTTGGTCGATCTGAAGGAGAAGGTCTTGGAAAACGCCTTGCGCATGATCAGGGCCAACATGAAGACCCTCGTGGAACATGGACTCATTGAGGCGGATCGTATTGACGCCATTCTCGACGATATCCATCCGACAACGGATCTTGCCGAAGCCTGCCGGAATGCCGACTTCATCCTGGAGGCCGTCGCCGAAGTTCCCGGCATCAAGAAAGATATCTTCGCCGGAATGGAGGCCCACGCTTCGGAAAACGCCATTCTCGCCAGCAACACTTCATCCCTCGATATCTTCAACATCGTGGAACTGAAGCGTCCGGAACGGATGGTCGTCACGCACTGGTTCGCCCCGCCCCATATTATCCCGCTGGTGGA
>CAZOHQ010000089.1:0-7632 GCA_964579455.1 uncultured Syntrophaceae bacterium
TACTTTCAAACGGACTGAAACTGTGAGGAACGGCTATAACAATACGATATCGAAATGTTCGGAGTACCTGCTCTTTCAGCAGTGTGTCACGCATGGCGGCCGGGGATGCATGTCATCCACATCAGGAGATGGCATATACAAGATGCTTTCCACTTCCATCCTCTCTGACAGTGCCTTCTTTTAACAATTCTATGATATGTATATAGGTTTCGTTAGTGGCGAGAAATTTGTCCAGTTCCGACAGGTTCTCCCCAAAAATATCGAGAGAGATTTGAAACGTGGTCTTCCGCCCTTTCCTGATTGCATCGAGGATACGGCTCTTTCTCTCCCTGTGATGCTCTTGTATTTCGTTCACCCTTCCCTTGAGGTTCGAAAAGGGATCGCCGTGGGCGGGACAGACCATTCTGACGGGAAGGTTCTTAACCCTGTCCAGAGAGGAGAGAAAAGCGTCGAGGGGGTGGAAGTCGGGATCGAAGAGGTCGGGGCTGAGATTTGGGGTAATGTCGGGTAGAATGTGATCGCCCGATATCAGAATGTTATCATCCTCGAAATAGAAACAGTTGTGACCGTTTGCGTGCCCCGGTGTAGAAATAGTCTCGAAGGTCCTTCCGCATATCTCATACATCGTGCGTGGTTTCAGAATTTCGTCCACCTCGAAGGGAATGGTAGCCTTCTTAAAACGGCCGAACATCTTTACGATAAAATCGAGTGTCTTTTCGGGGAGGCCATGCCGAGAGAGGAACTCTCTCATTTTTTTTACTATGAGATCTTCATCTTTCATCCTCTCAATATGCCTTCTGCCTTCTTCAGACATATGGATAATGGCTCCGGATTTTTCCTTGATCAGGCCCGCCACACCGCAGTGATCGGCGTGAAAGTGGGTCAGGAATATGTGCCCGATGCTGCCGATAGAAAGTCCCATGGACGCAAGAGACGCCTCAAGCTTCGGCAGAGTGCCGCTCATATTAAGTCCGGTATCGAAAAGGGCGGCTTCATTATCATGAACGATAAGAAAAACATTGACATGTCCGAGGCGGAGAGGCATCGGCAACGTAATCATATAAAAGCTGTCAGCAATTTCCTGCATATGATGGATAGGGGGGTCACCTGTTGACATGGTATGCGTGTTCCTCGCTGTCACCCTCTATAGAACAATCCCGTAAATGTCAAGTGACGGGTCGAAGAGAGTCTTGGGCGGCTTCTCAAATTCGGAGGACTTGTCGAACCTGATGTTTATATTGCTGGTGATGACTGCTTTTCCCAGGAAATATATACTGGGTTAAGAAACCGTCTATCGCCTACCTGAATGTTGATCCGACCCAGATGCCGACATAGTATGTTACCGCTACAACAACCAGAGCGGTGAATAAGTGCTCCAAGATTACGTTCCAAGGTTTGGCTTGTTGCTTTTTAGCCATGTAAAAACTGAAAATCCCCAATAGAGACAGCCCCCAGGCTACGCTCACAACAATTGCTGTCCCGAGCGGACACACCAGGACAGGAACAATGAATGTTATGGCAAAGGTGAATTTGAATAAAAAAGTGAAGATTGTAGCTTCCCATATCTCTTTTGTGGTGTGTTTATTCTCAGATTCTTCAGAAATGTGAATACCCAGTGCATCTGAAAATGCGTCCGCTATCGCTATCGTGATTATACCGCCGATAACCACAAGCTGTGAGCGTGTGCCTGAATACAGGCCTACCATCAATCCGAGAGTGGTTATTATCGCAGAGGTTAAACCAAAGCTGAGCCCCACTTTCAGTGAATGTCTCATAGTAATTTGAAGCCTTTCGTTGTATTACGTTATTCTTGAAAAAATCCCTGAATCAGCTGAAGAGTAGAAACAAATACAACGTATTTCCTTGATGCCGATCTCATCAGATGCTATTTTTGTTTCTTTTCTTTTGCCGTTTTGTTTTTCGGTCGTGACTTCCCATGAGTACCTCTGGAGATCTTGCCCCGTTTGCTCCGTACGTCTCCTTTTCCCACGTGTATTCTCCCTTCCTGTCAGAATTAGTTGCTCTCGCCGGCTGCGGAATATCTATTCATCCCGGCCGGTTGATGTTTCCCGATAAAGCAGTCGGGATTCGCCGACAGAAATACAGTTATTGTAAGATTTGTCAAGTTTTTTATGTGATGTGAAAAATTTCTCATTTCAACCGGCGGTGGATGTATCTCTGAAAACGAGAAAAAGGTTATTTTGGAAACATCGAAATGAGTGATGTGGAAGACTTATCTTTCCCTTTTCTCCACCTATTCACCGTAATATAATCCAGTCTTTAATCCTTAACTTATTTCAGATAGTAATGGGGTTATGTTGAACACAATGATATACTCCTGATGAAAGATGCCCCAATTCATTCATTCCCAAGTTGTGATTTTGTAGGGAAATTCTGATTGAGGCATACTATTAGTTAGGACGTATTTTCACAGTGACCGCAAATGAAAGGATTGTGTGAGAAGCCGCTATAAGAAGCGTGCCTTCTTGTTGGATGACTTGCCATTCTTTGTTTTATGTTTATTTTAAAAAAGACACTGAAGCGAAAAGATTTGTATTGACTTTTTGAAAAAGAGACGGCATAGGGCATTAGAAATTTCCAGAGGTCAGGGATCAAGGAGAAAAGAAATGTTACTCATAGAAGACCTGCAGGTTAAGCTTGGCAATAAGAAGATTCTCAAACAGGTGAATCTTGAGATTAAGCCCGGGGAGACACATATCCTGTTCGGTCCGAACGGGTCCGGGAAGACATCTCTCCTGATGACGATAATGGGTTATCCCCAGTATAAAGTTACCGGTGGGAGGATCTTGTTCAAGGGCGAAGATATTACGCATATGAAGATTGATGAAAGGGCGCGTCTCGGCATAGGGATGTCCTACCAGCGTCCGCCCAGCATACAGGGTTTAAAAACGCGGGGGATGATCGATATTTGTGCGAATAATGGAGTAGATGTTGATTCTTTGGCGAAAGAGATGAATTTTTCGGACTTTCTCGACCGCGATATTAATGTAGGCTTTTCCGGAGGCGAGATTAAACGGTCTGAGCTGCTCCAGTTAATGGCCCAAAAGCCCGATTTTCTCCTTTTTGACGAACCGGAATCGGGCGTTGATGTGGAAAATATTGCCCTTATCGGGAAAACGATAAGTCGTCTTCTGGAACGGGACGTTCACGCTACACGCGATAAGTCGAAGAAACAGCTTACGAAAGAAAGGGCTCGTATGGGACTCATTATAACCCATACGGGATTTATTCTCGACTATTTGACGGCAGATAAGGGCCAGGTTCTTTACAACGGTGCGCTGGCATGCATGGGTAATCCCATTGAAATCTTCAAACAGATAAAGGAAGTTGGGTACGGGGAGTGTGTTCGATGCGTAGCTTAGATGATATGGCCCACGAGGCTAAAGATAAGAAGGCGGCCATTGGACCGGACATCGATCTGGACACCTATTCTCTCGAGTCAGTAACGCATGCCGATCTGAAAAATCTGAATACTATGCCCAAAGAGGATATGGAAAGAATGACCCTTGCCGGTCTGGATGTCAGCGAGAAGGGGCGCGCCGGCACGTATATCCAGCGGGATGCCACGGCTGTTCACTCCGGTTCAAATATTGATGGCCTGGAGATAATTCCCATCAAAAAAGCACTCGCAGAGATCGGCTGGATACGCGATTACTACTGGAAGCTGGCGGCGGTCGATACGGACAAATATACGGCGCGTGTTCGTCTCGATCTGCAGGATGGATATGTTATACGAGTGCTACCCGGCAAGAAGGTAACACTGCCGGCGCAGGCATGCCTCTACCTTGAGAAAGAGGGATTTAATCAGAATGTGCATAACATCATTATAGCCGAGGAGGAATCGGAACTGCACATAATATCCGGTTGCGCGAGCGCCGGCCATGTGACCCGTGGCCTGCACGCGGGAGTCACGGAATTCTATGTAAAGAAAAACGCAAAACTGAGTTTTACCATGATTCATCATTGGGGGAAGGACGTAGTGGTACGGCCCCGGTCTGTGGGAATAGTCGAAAAGGGTGGCCTCTTCCTCAGCAACTACATCTCCATGAAACCGGTTAAATCCGTCCAGATGTACCCGACAATATATCTTGTGGGAAAGGGGGCGGTCGCCCGTTCCTACAGTCTGCTTGTCGCGAGTCCCGGTTCGGAACTTGATGTGGGTGGACGTATCTACCTCCAGGCAAAGGATACGCGAGCGGAGATTGTTTCGCGAACCATTACCAATGGAGGAAATATAATTTCACGCGGGGATATCATAGGCGAGGTACCGGGAGTAAAAGGGCACCTGGAATGTCACGGTCTTATCCTTAACGGTGGTGTTATGCATGCAATTCCAGAATTGAAAGGCCTGGTTGATGGTGTGGAACTGTCACATGAGGCGGCGGTCGGCAAGATTGCGCAGGAGGAAATACTCTATCTGATGTCACGTGGTCTGACTGAAGAAGAGGCAACCGCGACAATAGTACGAGGATTTCTGAGTGTAGATATCCCCGGTCTTCCAGCGCCGCTCAAGGCGGAGATAGATCGTGCGGTGGAACTGAGCCAGAAGGAAGTTATGTGAGAGTCTGAAGATCATGGCATGTTCGTTATGAGAACATGGCGTGCTTTAGTCGAACGCTACTATGCGCTCGTTACGCTTCAGAATCTTACGGTAGCACCTATTGTAGTGCCGCTATCGAACAGTTTTCTCCGGATTTCTCCCTGAAATGTTGTTTCCATCAAATAAAATACCCATCTTTTGGAAAAAGCCGGATTATTATTTATTGTAATATTATTGAATCATTAAACTAATAACTTTAGGACTCTTATATCCGTTACGATGGCATCCTTGTTGCTATGGTAAGAAGGTTGCTTTTAGGGGCCAGTTTGACTTCATATTTTCCGATATATGGCACTATTCCGATAGCCCCGGATTCGACTCTTCAGTAAAAACTATGATCAGGGGGAGTCGATGCAAAACCGCCGTGCGTAACTATATGTGATTACCGGATTCACATCTTTTTGGAAATAGCAGAATCGGATATTTTGACCTTTTGCACATTCATCAGATTTGATGCGAGGAGGAGATAGATGAGTAAGTTCAGTTACAATCAGGAGGCTTTGAAAAATCTCAATATTGGAGATGCCTCTCTCTTGGATCACTTGGTCGATTTTGAATCGGCGCGCGAGGCCCATCTCAATAAAGTCAGGGGCAAGGTTGACAAGAGGATATCCCTCAAAGAGGCGGTGGCGGAATACGTGACGGATGGTGACGTGTTATGTGATACGGGCTTTTCCTACGTTCGGACTTGTCACCAGGCCTTCTTCGAGATGATGAGGCAGGGGAAAAAGGATCTGCAGATGATAGGCGCTCCCAATACGAACCAGAGTTACATGATAAACTACGGCTCGGTTACGTTTTCCCATAATTCCTATGTAGGGGCGGAGATGCGCGGTACGGACCGTAACTACTCGCGCCAGCTCAAAAATGGGAAGGTAAAGATCCTTTCCGAGTGGAGCCACGGCGGTATTGCGCAGGGGCTCAAGGCAGCGCAGCTCGGGGCCCCCGGCCTGTTCAGTAAGCAGATGCTGGGATCGGACATCATGAACTACAATCCCTATATTAAAACGATGCAGAATCCCATGAGGGATGATTCGGATCCTGTGGCATTTATTCCCGCACTCTACCCGGATGTGGCGTTTATCCATGTCCAGGTAGCGGACAAATATGGAAATGCGTGCATATATGGGCCGGTGGTTAACGATATCGCGCTGGCGGCAGCGACCCGAAAGGTTATCATTACAGCGGAGGAAATAGTCCCGGAGATCAATCTCAGGTACATCAAGGATGGCGCAATGATACCTTTTATCTATGCGGATGCGGTGGTTGAACTGCCCTTTGGCGCCGTGCCCGGCAATATGCCCGGTTATTATTACTGGTCGCGCCAGTGGTGGGAGAAGCTGATGCGTTACGCTAGCCCGGATGAAGAAAGATTTATGGAATTTTTTGAAGAGTGGGTTATGGGTACGAAGGATCAGTTCGAATTCGTCGAAAAACTTGGAGGGGCAAAATGGATTGCCGAAGCGCGTCGCCAGACAAAGGCAGCGGAAAGCAACAACGAAGATATTGATTTCCGATATCAGGAGTACACCACCGATAATAAAGCGGATATTTATTACTGAGAGATGATCTTGAAAGGGGTAACTCATTATGGAAAATGACACACCGGCAAATCCCTTGGAAATGCTGGCATATTTTATATCTTTGCAGATAGAGGATTATAAGGTTGTGTATGTAGGAACGGGACTGCCCATGGTAGCCGCTATACTGGCGCGCAAGACCCATGCCCCCAATATCACGATGGTATATGAATCCGGAGGCCAGGATCCTATCGAGGGCGATATGCCCTGGTCTGTCGGCGATCCATTCACTTGGCGAAAAGCCGCGGTATTGCAGGAGATGGCCTATTCCTTCGGACAGTCTGCCAACGGGTATGTGGATATCGCGTTTCTCGGATTTGCTCAGGTTGACATGTATGGGAATGTAAACACACACCAAATTGGGAAAGATCTGACCAATCCAAAGATACGTTTGACCGGATCGGGTGGAAACAACGACCTGTCTTCGCTTACGGAGAATATGGTGCTTGTGGGCCTACAGACACCGGAACGATTTCCGGAAAGAGTGGATTTTATTACTTCCGTGGGGCATCTCGAAGGGGGGGGCTCGCGCAAGGAAGCGGGACTTATCGGCAGGGGTCCCATAGCGGTGATCAGCCAGTGGGGGATATACGACTTTGAACCGGAGACAAAACGTATGCGTATAAAATCCCTGACGCCTGGAATCCCCTTTGAGATCGCTCAGCAATCGACCGGGTTCGAACTGCTGAAACCGGACGGAGATATTCCCGAAACCTCCATGATTCCTCCCGATGTGCTTGATATCCTCCGTACGCAAGTGGATCCAAACGGCGTGTTTACCACAATGCCATCATAATGAACCATAGGCGCTCCGGTATTGATATCGGGGCGTCGTTCCTGATCAGGGGTCTGTTTTGCGCTTTGCCAATTGTGATAGTTGGTCCGGTGGCAGTGCCCGGCGGTTACATATAAACGCGATGATCAGGCCGGCGATACTATGTCGGATTCCCATCCAGTTTAAACCTTCAAAAAATTGAAAACCAGCACCAGTCTGATGGCGAAATTCTGTATTCCGACTTCGATACAAACAGCCCGCAAATCCGTCGAATCTGAAGCACGGTCATATCTGAACGTGTGGGGAAAATAAACTACAGGCTTATTCCGAAGGCCGCGGGTTATTTCCTTTTGATAAGATCTTCCCTCTTAACCGACTAATTTCGTATGCCAATAAAATAATAACCATCATGAATAAAAAAAGGTTGACAAGCGCATCAACAATGAGTACCACTCATGAAGTGAAAGACATTCATGGCAAAGAATGGAAGGGGGTACGATTGTGTATAAAGACCTGGAGAAGAAAACAGCGGTTGTTACAGGATCGGGGAAGAGAACCGGAATCGGTTACGCAATTGCGGAGAAGCTGGCTTCCTGCGGTGCGAATGTTATTATTGCCGATCTCGGAAAGACATCCGTCGGGGACACGCTCAAGAC
>CAZOHQ010000090.1:0-7510 GCA_964579455.1 uncultured Syntrophaceae bacterium
CGTGATTCTATGTTCAGATTACGCAGAACTTCGCCTTAGGCAAGTCATGCCTGTGCCAAAAGAGATAAACACAATAATCGAGGATGGCAAGGACCCTGTTCAAAAAGGAAATTCAGAGGTCGTTTGGCCAATGCTTTTTAATCGAGAATGGAAGTGGGAATCAAAATGTTTTGAAATTGAACCTGGTGAACCAGATTCTCTGCATGCGGACTATATAATTCCCGAATATGTAAAAGTTGTAGAGTTTTATTTTTTCATGTCCAATGCAAAAAAGAAACGACAAGGTTTAGGGTGGACGCTAACACAATTACATGAATTTAATTCAATGGAGGGCAAAATGGCTGATAAAAAAACTTCAGAAGACAGCAAAAAAACAATCAAGAAAATCAATGAACAGCAGCGTCAGCAAAAGCAACAGCAACAACAACAGCAGCAACACCAAGAAAAGCCAACGAAAAAGAAGTAGAATGCCTTAACAAAATAATTGAGCAGATGCCTTAATCGGTGGCATTTTTCGATGCAGTGTTTTTAAATTTTATGTGTCATTTTGTTGGCTGTAATTGTTACCAGGCACTGCTCATTATTAGCGTTATAATAAAGAGTGATAGCTATCATGGCAAAAAATTACGAGACTGAAATAAGAGAAGTGTATGAAAAGAAATATCTGAAAGTATTTCTGAAAAGCTTAGATCATATGTCAAATGTACAGTCAGCACTACGCCAATTGCCTTCGGTTGCAAAGGTAAATGTCACGCATAGCGAAAGCAAGTATAGCCCACCAGAAAATCTTACGATTTACCCTAAAGTCGTGTTTAGCGTTGAAGAAATGAAATCAGAGATCGAAGCTGAATTGGAACGATTTTTCAGCGGCGGCACAAGCGATCCTGTATTCATTGATTTAACTATACCCGCATTGGGTGACCAGGCATATTTCGAAATATTGGATCGGATTATACAGTTAGGCATAAACTTGGAAAAATATCCGAATGTTGTTAAATCTTTAGATGAAGAAGGTATTAGGAATTACTTTTTGCCACATCTGAATTCAATTTCTGAAAGTTATTCTGCAACGGGAGAGACCTTTAATAAAAAAGGACGTACTGACATATTGATTCAAGATAATAAGGGATACAATGTATTCATTGCAGAATGCAAACTATGGAAAGGACAGTCGTATCTTCATAATGCTATCGATCAACTTCTTGAAAGGTACGTATCATGGAGAGACGAGAAAACTGCTGTACTTGTATTCAATAAGGATGTTTCAGGTTTCTCTGATGTAATTAAAAAGGGAATGGAAGCTGTAAAGAATCATCCAAATTGTCTCAATATTATTAAAAAGAGAAAAGAGACATCGTTCTCTTATATTTTTAGACAGGTTGAAGATCCTGAAAAGAAAATAAAATTAGAGCTAGTTTTTTTGAACTTTAATTAAGATTTTGAATTAAAGGTATTATAACCTTTCGTTTCATCGGATCGCTTACGCTCCCGGTGAACTTTACGTTAGTTCAATAGGTGAAATATGGATTTTATGAGTTTAGCTATAGGTTTCTTAGTGGGCACTGCAACTGGTGCAGCAGGAACTTATTTTGGTAATAAATATACAGATGTTCGAAAAGGTAAAGAGAGTAAAAAATCAGAGGAATCATTTTATAAAAAATTATGGGATGAACATGCTACATTACTTTCTGAAATGAAATCTGATTTACAAAATCCTGATTTTAGCCTTCATCGAGAGTTTTATGTTTTAAGTAAACGCTGGGTGTTTAACGCCACTGGTCCTCATTTATCATATTATCTTGAGGAACATGATTCTCTTGAACAACAATTAAAAGCATTTGAAGGAAAAGGGTTAATTGTTGATGTATCTGAGTTCGGAAAGAAAGTAACAAAATATCAGTTTACTGATGCATTTGTTGAACACTTAAAGTCGTGAACTAACAATTTCATTAACCTGACCATAAAAGCCGAGTTCTGTTTTTGCCAATTTGCACTGTTTCGGTGAGTGAAAAAATTATAAATTTTGACCTGTTTCAACGGCTTTCATGGCAGGTTATGACAGCGTTATGCAAAATAATTTTTGAGCCATGTCATCGATAATTATCACGTGCCAATTTTGTAGAAAGAAAATCCGAATACCTTCAGATCGTATTGGGCAAAGGGCCAAATGCGGGGCATGCGGACGGTATATTTCTGGCATTGGCGGTGGAAGTGATTCTTGTCCCTTATGCCAAAGCAGCGCTTCTATAGGAGTTCAGCTTTCAAATGGAAAAATCTGCATCCCCGGAATTCTGCAAGAAATTCCGGATTCAGTCGATAGTGAGAGCGGTATTCCAGAGGCAGTCTTCGAGAGTAAAACTATTACGCGGACCAGACATCTGCTACATTTCTTATTCTATTCATCAGTTGCTCATATAAAAAGTCTTCATTTTCAATTCTGAGTGATAGGGCTTCCTCGGGACATACCTCCACGCATCTCCCGCACCCCTTGCAGCCTTCACCTACCGTGACTACTCCATCGATTAACTCCATTTCAGAGACGAAACATCGATCGACACAGATGCCGCAACCATTGCATTTCTCGGGATTGACCGTGACGGAGATCCCGGGGAGTTTCTTATAGGCCCTGTCAAGATTGAGTCCCCGTTTTTCCATGTGGGTCCTGTAGAGACAGCAGCAGTCACAGCAGAAACAGATGAACATGAGCTTCTTGAAATCTGCCAGTCCAAAGGCCACCGGGTCTATCCATACATGGGCCACATTTGCGATGAGTCCAGCCTTGGAAGCCCTTCGTACATGTGCCACCGCATCCTCTTTTGATGCCCGCTTTCCGTGAGAGGGATGCATTCGCGAGATTGCGGGTCCCAGTGCCATGCATCCGATATCACTGGGATAAGACTTACAGCCTTCTTTACTCCTGCATATACACTCATCGAGGATAAAAATGTCGTTAATCTCCGATATCATTCTTTCCAACACACGTCGGGGCAGAATAAGGCTGTCAGGGGGGAGAATTTTCTCATTAATGGGGATTGAGGTGACCTCGCTCCAGGGATGGGCAAAAAAAGGATCGATGATCCACTTTAAGAGCGGCAAAGAGCTCCACCTCTTTGCGGCGATAATGATGGGCCATGAGAGCCGGAGCATAAATCTGACCATCTTTTTAGGGGGGCCATATCTCATGAAGTTCATCATTGTGTATCGCCTGTAAGCACTGCACGCATTTTGAAGGGCGGCCCCTTCCTGTTAATCAAGTATGCCTCTCTTAAGGGGCAGCCACCAGGTGAATCCGAAGATCGTCGTTAAGATAATCACCCGTGCCCTGGGCAAGCCCTTCGCTTTTCCTATCTTCGATGATATCGGTATCTCGCTCACGTGTAACATAAGAGTGAGAACAAATGGAACGGCCTTGCCAACTGCAGATTGAGGAAAGATAACATATCCCAGCCATATTACCACTCCCCAGAGAACCAGTGCCCCGAACATGAGAAAGTACCAGAATCCTTTTTTATCCAACATGATGCCCCCCCCGCTTCCTGTTAGTGGTTTATTCTATTGAGACCATCTTCCCGATGCGGGTTGTCAATTCCTCTATCGCCCCATCCATATCCTCAACCTCGGCACTCACCGCCCTCTCGGGGCAGACCGTGATGCATCTTCCGCAGCCTATACACTTCGACATATCGTGGGCAATTCCCTCTCCATTCATTGAGATCGCCGACATGTGACAGGCCTCCACGCAGGAGGCACAGAGGGTGCAGTTGTCTGCATCAACTATTATTTTCAGTCCCTTGAGGGGTACGAGAGATTCAGCCATCTCAGGGGGAAGATATTTCCCCGATGTTAAAACCGTACAGCAGCAGTGGCAGCAGTGGCAGATGGTAAGGAGTTTGCCTGCATCACGAACCCCCCAGATGAAGTTATCAATTCTTACACGGCCCACCATCGGTACAAGTCCATCTTTGATGGTTTTATGAAGATGAGCAATTGCCTCGTCTTTTGAGACGTGACGGGCAATCCTTTCATCGATTTCGCGGGTTCCCTCGCCGAGAAGGGTGCAGCCGTATTCAACGGGATGGTTCTTGCATTGACGGGCGTCACGGCAGGTGCATTTCTTGATGATTACCCTGTATGAAGAACGATTGATAAGCTCTTCCACTATCCGTACGGGCAAAAGTGTGCTCGAACTCTGTATTTCTTCATTAATGGGGAGGTAGGTAATGTTGAGGTTTTTTCCGGAAAAGAGTGGCAGTGACGCCTTTTTGACGAACCACCCGACGACGGGCCATGTTGTTGCCCGGGAGCTTATCCACGTTAGCGGCCAGATCTTCGCCAATACCGCTAACCACCATTCCGGCCTTTTTGACATAGTGTGCCCTTAGTTTCGTTCTCTTTTGCGCGATACCCTTTATCTGTGTGTCCCAGTTAATATATAAAGGGGGGCAGGTGTGTCAATGAAAATATATTTGCGGGAATTTCATGAAAACTCATATCAATTCGTTCTTGACTTTCATCTCTGGTGTAATTACAATGTGTGCACATAAAAAGGAGGCGGCTTATGAGAGCGCGTGTAATTAAAATTGGTAATTCACAAGGGTTACGCATTCCAAAGCCTATCCTTGAGCAAACAGGAATAATGGATGATGTTGAAATAGAAGTTGAGAAAAATCAAATTATCATCCGGCCTGTTAGAAATGCTCGGGATGGATGGGATGAAGCCTTTAAAATGATGGGTCAAAAAGGTGATGACGAACCTATCATCGCGGACGACAAATTTTCACATTCATGGGATGACGAAGAATGGCAATGGTAGTGAAACGCTTTGACGTATATTTGATGAATCTTGACCCGACCACTGGATCTGAAATACGAAAGACCCGACCATGCCTGGTTATCTCACCTGATGAAATGAATCGTCATATCAAAACGGTAATTGTTGCGCCAATGACCTCGGCTGGAAATGATTATCCGTCAAGAGTACCCTGTAGCTTTAGAAAGAAACAAGGTCAGATCGTCCTTGATCAAATAAGAACAGTAGACAAATCAAGACTGATAAAAAAGCTTGGAACAATTGATTCGAAAACTCAGTTAGAAGCAATAGCTACATTACAAAGCTTGTTCGCGTTTTGATATAGCCCAATCTGTCGCTGGTGTCGGACTTGGTTCCCTTGCCCCACAGCTTGTCGTTTGCATCATGAAGTTTTCAGGGGACATAACATTTAATTTAGCCTTTTGAATTAAGTGTTATGTCCCCTCAATACCCGAAAAAGGTAATTATGAGCTTGATCAAGAATGGCAATTTCGGTATGGACCCTGAGGAATTCGGGGCCTATATCCCCACACCGCAAGAGAAATTCGTCAGCCGCGTGTATTCTTCTGTGGATGAAGCGACTGCACGCGAACTGGACCGGCTGCGCAGTGAAGAGGGCATCATTCCAACCTGTAAAATGGGCTGTTGTAACTGTTGCCGATATCATATCCTTACGAACGTTGCAGAGGCCCACACCTTGGCGCAATACGTCAAGCGGGTCTTGTCAGTAGAGCAGATAAACGATCTCAGGGAACGAACGCATCAATGGCATGAATGGGATAATTCCAGGCCGGGTAGATATCCGTCGGCCATGGGCGAGGAGCGGATCGATCCTTCCAACTATGGCCCTTGCTGCCCTCTCCTGGTAAATGGGGCATGCATCGCCTACCCGGTGAGACCAGTTGTGTGTCGAACGCATTTGGTCTCTACGCATCCCCGATTGTGCCGCGCACCTCTCGATCCTGAATCGACAGGGGACGCTCCGGTGGTGCTCACGTCCATTGTGACGGCTGCAAGTCCATTTTCAAAGGCAATAAGAGCTTATATCGAAAACACGGGCGTGGATTTCTCTCGGTCACAAATGCTTCTTCCTCAGTTGTTGGCGGTTGAAATGGATTGGGATTTTGCCATATCGCCTTGATGTATCCCAGATATCAGGCAGGGATACGGCCTGAATTCTATGGAGCAATAGAGACATGATCTATCATTTGGTAACATTATTACTTGCGCCGCTTTTCATCGTGCAGGGTCTTTACGTCAGACGAGTCACTCCCAAATTACCGGAACCGGTAGGTGCGCGCTCCGGCACATCCGGTTCCGGACCCAGAACGAGTTTGCTCATCGTTGGAGACTCAGCTGCGGCTGGTGTAGGTGTTGACACCCAAGAGCAAGCCCTCTCGGGTAGATTAGTCACAACGCTTAGTTCAACCCAGGAAGTGTCGTGGAAATTGCTTGCGCTCACGGGTGATGATTCTGGAGAGTTACTTGTTCGCCTCAAATCTGAAGCGAAAGAGGCTTTTGATACTGTGGTGGTTTCTGTCGGAGTAAATGACGTAACGGGTCGAACTGGATCTGAAGCATGGGCAAGAAATCTGCAAAATATAATTGATATCCTAAAAACCAACTTTAGCGCCCAACGTATTTTTTTATCAAGTATCCCACCAATGCACATCTTTCCCGCACTACCTCAACCACTGCGTTGGTGGCTAGGTGTACGAGCTAAGCAACTCAATGCTATTATGAAAAAAATTGCTGAAGCTAATGCTAAATGTTTCTTAGTCCAGGCACCTTTTCCAATTGATAATCAGTATATTGCCGCAGATGGCTTTCACCCTGGAGAACCTGCATATGCACTGTGGGGCAATCACGTTGCGGAACTTATTCAGGTTGCCATCGGGACGAAATAGGGCTAACAAGCGCATACATCTGATCGACAATCCTTCGTTTTTGCAAATCTTTCAATAAATTTGACCGTACATCACCCTTGCGCTTCTCAGCGGTGGGTTGTCTTCTGGTAATGCAGGTTGTTGTGCACGTAACATAAAAGAAACAATCAGAGCTGCCTCTTAACAGTTTCATAATTCTTTCGACATGCGGGAGTGCTCATGTCGAGATTTTCAGGGGACATAACACTTAATTCAAAAGGCTAAATTATGTGTGGATGTCCCCTCAATACCCGAAAAAGGTAATTATGAGCTTGATCGAGAGTGGATTTCTCTCGGTCGCAAATGCTTCTTCCTCAGTTGTTGGCGGTCGAAATGGATTGGGATTTTGCCATATCGCTTTGATGTATCCCAGATATCAGGCAGGGATAAGTTCCGGGGACATCCTTACTTAATTCCTTTTTGATGTTGACAGACCCCCCTTTGTTCTGCTACATAGAAACAAAATTAAGGAGCAGTGAAAAGTATCATGACACAGACAACTTCAGGATTGACTAATTATTGGTGGTGGCAGATCTCGGAGGAGAGGTTCGTCTGCCGGTAAGTCCCTGAATTATACAGATCGCAAGCCGCGGAGAATCTTTCCATCTCTCCGCGGCTTTTTTGTTTGTAATCCGGAAAGGCCGCGGGTGATCGCGGCCTTTCTTATTTTAAGGCAGAGGTAACGACATGTACAGCCCATCGTTTCAGACATTTGAACGGCTCGCCCGCGAGGGAAACCTGATCCCCGTCTACCGGGAGATCCTGGCCGACACGG
>CAZOHQ010000091.1:0-4000 GCA_964579455.1 uncultured Syntrophaceae bacterium
TCTCATCGCGTTCGCGGCACCTCCCATAAAACTGACGGGAGGAATCATGATACTGGCCCTCAACTGCGTGTTCCGCTTCCTTGCCGTCGGCGTCGAAGCGGGGATCACCAAACTTCATCAGATCAATATCGAAATAGAGGAGGCATCATGGGATATGGGGGCAACCTTTCTGACAACATTCAGGAGAATAGTCCTTCCCATTATGTTCCCCGCCTTTATCGCAGGTTTTATCTATACCTTCATGACAACAATGGTATCCCTCAGCGCGGTCGTATTTCTTGTAAGTCCCGGTTACGAACTGGCCGCGGTGACTATATTCGACGCAGCCGCATACGGGAAGATAGGTCTTGCGTCGGCGACGACCCTTAAAATGATCATGGTAGTTATCCTGTGCATGATCACACTTAATCTGTTAACAAAATTCACCAATCTCAATATAGAACCAAAGGGAGGGGCTGCATAATATGGGCACGAACGAGCAACCAATGCTGATCTTAAAAGATATCCATAAGTCCTTCGGCAAGAACAAGGTCCTGAACGGCATTTCCATTGAGGTAAATAAGGGAGAACTGGTAACGTTTGTGGGACCCAGCGGATGCGGAAAGACCACCCTTCTGCGTATCATCGGCGGATTTACTGAGCAAGATTCCGGCGAGGTCATACTTGATGGGAGAAGTATTGGTGATCTGCCGCCCAATCTACGTGACACACGGATATGTTTCCAGAACTATGCCCTCTTTCCTCACCTGACGGTAGGTGAAAATCTTGCCTACGGGCTGAAGATCAAAAAATGGGACAAGAAGAAGATTCAGGAGCGTGTCGATGAACTCCTCACGCTGGTTCAACTGGAGGGATTCAAGGACAGGATGATCGATAAAATGAGCGGCGGTCAGCAGCAGCGCGTCGCCTTTGCCCGTGCCCTTGCCTATTCACCAAAGGTACTGCTTCTCGACGAACCCATATCGAACCTCGATGCAAACCTGCGGGTTCTCATGCGCGATGAAATCAGGAGACTTCAAACGGAACTGTACATCACAACCGTTTTTGTCACCCACGACCAGTTTGAGGCAATGGCCATATCCGACACGATCGTTGTCCTTTCCGACGGGTATATACAGCAGGTAGGTTCACCCATTGAGATATACGATCATCCCGTCAATGAATTCATCGCAAGTTTTGTCGGCTACGTCAATTTCCTTGAAGCGAAAATCGACAGCATCAATCGGGAAACTGAAGCCGCTGTCGTATCAACTGAATATGGCAAGCTTGAATTGGATATTGGGCAGGCTGAATTTGTCCCAGGGGACGAGGTGTTGCTTGTCATCAGACCGGAAACGATACAGATCGCTCCATCCAACGGAGCGGTCAAGCAGAACGTGATCCAGGGTACACTGAAACGTTACATATATACGGGGGCGCTTGCGAAATGTCACGTGATTCTGGGGGGCGACAGGGAAATAATCGTGGACATCCATGACCCCAGGGATCATGTACCTTTGAGGGAAACGGACAAGGTGGAAGTGACCATCTCCCGCAATGTCCATGTTTTGAAGAGGCGGAATGCGGTGTCTGCTGACACCTAGGTGTATAGTGTAAGGCCCCGCTTTCAATATACACATACATGTAAACGAGGTCTTGTGATAGACATATTAAGATAGTCGATCCGGAAATAATAGTTATCATTTGGATATTATTGGCAATATACGGGATAACATGCTATATAATTTGCATGACTTTGATCAATTAACCACAGAAAGATTGCAAATTCTGAGTATGAAACCAAAAGCATCTCCCCAACACAATCGGCAGCAGGATTTATTTCTTTCGGAGATTGTGCAGATAATCAACACTCGTCATCCATTAGTAAGACTGGCACATACAGTGGACTGGAAACGGATTGACGAGCTTTTCGGTTCAACCTTCTGTCCAGATTAGGGACGCCCGGCAATTTGTACCCGCACGATGGTTTCCCTCCACTACTTGAAGGGCACACATAACCTCAGTGATAAGGAGGTGTATATATGGAAAGGCTTGAGAGATCCGAGGGTGACATAAACATTTCTCCCGGAAGGGAGACATGGCAGGAGGAGAATCTCAACGAACAGACGCGCAGTGTTCTCGATGAAGACGCGAGGTATTTTCTGAGTCAGGCGCTCTCGACTCCCTGCCTGAACGTCATGTCCCGGTGTGAAGGGGCATATATTGAAGATATGCAGGGACGGCGGTATTTGGATTTTCACGGGAACAACGTCCACCAGGTGGGCTTTGCCAACCCTGATGTGATAGAGGCGGTTAAGCGGCAGCTCGACGAGCTTTCCTTCTGCACTCGGCGCTACACCAACAGTGTGGCCGTTGAATTGGCAGGAAAACTCTGCGAAATCGCGCCGGGAAAATTAAATAAGGTGCTCCTGTGTCCAGGAGGGACCGAGGCAATAGGAATCGCCATCAAACTCGCCCGCATGGCAACGGGCCGTCATAAGACTATTTCCATGTGGGATTCCTTTCACGGAGCTTCCCTTGACGCAATATCCATCGGGGGAGAGGCAATATTTCGCAAGAATATTGGTCCCCTTATGTCCGGGACAGAGCATGTTGCGCCACCCGATGAATATCACTGCGCCTTCGGTTATCCGAATTGTGATGGTTGTGATTTTGTCTGCGCGCGGTACATCGAGTATATACTTAAAAAAGAGGGTGATGTCTGTGCTGTCATAGCCGAGCCGATACGGAGCACCCCGTACATCCCCAAACCTGAATACTGGAAAATAGTGAGAGATGCCTGTGACCGTCATGGCGCGCTGCTTATATTCGATGAAATTCCTCACGCGCTGGGCCGTACAGGCAAGATGTTTACCTTCGAGAACTTCGATATTGTTCCCGACATGGTCGTGATAGGCAAGGGACTGGGAGGGGGAATATTTCCACTTGCCGCGCTGATCGCCCAAGAGAATCTGAACGTTGCCGCGGACCGGGCGCTGGGGCACTATACCCATGAGAAGAGTCCCGTCGGTTGTGCGGCGGCACTCGCGACTATCCATTATATAGAAAAACACAATCTCGCGGCCCACGCCTCTGAACTGGGTCGGCACGCCCTCGATCGTATGAAGGAAATGATGGAACACCACCCCCTGATAGGGGATGTCAGAGGAATCGGTCTGTTTCTCGGAATAGAACTGGTGAAAGACAGGGCGACGCGTGAACGGGCTTCCGAAGAGGCGGAAGAGGTGATGTACCGATCATTGACGAAAGGACTGAGCTTCAAGTTGACGATGGGGAATATCATTACCCTCACCCCGGCACTGATCATTACTAAGAAAGAGATGGACAGGGCGCTCGACATCATCGATACATGCCTGACTGAAGTGGAAGAAAAGGTCTGAGACATTTGTTCTGGAATGTATTTCGTCTTCCGTTTTAACCTTTTCTTATCAAGACATACTTTTCATCGCTCATACCGGCAGGCAAAATCGCCGTTTCCCCGATGAAGAAAATGGTAAAGCGGGATCGAAAGGGTTCCGATCCCGCACGTTAAAAGAAGGTTCTACAGACACAGGCAGTCGTCCTGTAATTCCGTCTTACATAAGAGCATCAACGGGTACATACTCAAGCCCAAAAGCGTCGGCAACCCCTTTACAGGTTACCTTGCCTTTTATCACATTGGCGCCACGTTTGATTTCGCGGTTTTCCCCGAAAGCCCTTTTCCAACCCTTGTTTGCGATTTCAATGGCGTAAGGCAAAGTAGCATTGGTAAGAGCCAGTGTCGATGTCTTCGGTACGGCGCCGGGCATATTGGCAACACAGTAGTGAAGTACTCCGTCCACGGTGAAAACAGGATCCATATGTGTGGTAGCCTTTGATGTTTCGAAACACCCGCCCTGATCGATGGCAACATCGACCATGACGGAGCCCCTTTTCATGGTTTTTAACATGTCCCGGGTCACCAGTTTCGGCGCCTTGGCTCCGGGGATGAGGACCGATCCTATGACCAGGTCCGCTTCCC
>CAZOHQ010000091.1:4010-7432 GCA_964579455.1 uncultured Syntrophaceae bacterium
GCGCGCACCTCGAGACCCTGAAGGGCATCGAGGCGCAACAAGCCATCGCCCGCGAACAGGCCGAAGTGCTGGGCACTGCGCTGCAAAATCCCCACAATTCCACCCCCGATGATGAGAACGGTGCCGGGGTCAACCCCCGGAACTCCGCCCAGAAGGACTCCAGATCCCCCCCGGGACATTTCCAGGTAACGGGCGCCCTCCTGAATTGACATACGCCCTGCCACTTCACTCATCGGATTAAGGAGGGGCAGTGACCGATCCTCCTTCTGTATGGTTTCGTAGGCTATATTTACAGATCCGCTCTGGACGAGGTGTTTGGTCAGTTTTTCATTCGCGGCGAGGTGGAGGTATGTGAAGATGATCTGCTCCTTCCTGATAAATTCATATTCCGACGGCAGCGGCTCTTTGACATGCATTACCATTTCAGCGCGTTCGTAGATTTCCCTGGGGCATTCCACTATCTCTGCTCCGGCATTTACGTAAATTTTATCCGTGAATCCGCTCTTCATGCCGGCTTTTTTTTCTACGAGAACGGTATGACCGTTCTGTTTCATCACTTCGACCCCACCAGGGGTCATCGATACTCTGTTCTCTTCGGCCTTTATTTCTTTGAGAATTCCAACAATCATTGCATACTCCTTCAGGATGGATATATCTAATCTATCATATTAGTATTAACAAGCTTCGGGAGTACATCTCCCGAAGACAGGCGATATCAGGGATCCATGAACGGTTAAAATACCATTGAGGTTGTTCCAAAGTTCCCGTCAATCAGTATCTGTTACCAGAATACGGACCCTTCTATCACCTTTAAGAGTCTTTGTATATCTTCAGGATAAATGTCGCCAATGTTTCCGATCCTGAACGTATCGAGCTTGGTCACTTTACCCGGATAGATCACGAAACCCTTCGCTTTGAGTTTGTTATAGAAGTCCTTGAAATTGTATTTTTTACTCTCAGGACTGTAAAAGGACGTAATAATCGGTGACTGGAACTCGTCGGGCAGAAGCGTTTTGAAGCCAAGCCTTCTCATCCCTTCGGCCAGGGTCCTCTGACTGGTGCTGTATCGCTCGTGCCTCTTTTCTATTCCGCCTTCTTTTTCCAGTTCCAGCATCGCCTGGTAAAAGGCCCTTACAACGTGAGTGGGAGAGGTGTAGCGCCATTTGCCCCCGTCCGCTTCCATCACCTGCCACTGGTCATAGAGATCAAGGGAGAGCGAGCGGGCGCACCCCTTTATCTTCTTCATTTCCTCTTTCCTGGCGATGATAAAACCAAAGCCCGGAACTCCCTGGATGCATTTATTTGCACTTCCAACGCAGAAGTCAATGTTCAACTCGGAAATATCCATGGGGATTCCACCGAAAGTGCTTATGGTGTCGGTAAAGTATATCTTCCCGTACTTCTTTACTATCTCGCCTATCGCATCTATGGGATTGAGCATACCGGTGGTCGTTTCACCGTGTACAACGGCAACGTGGGTTATATCCGTATCTTCCTTCAGGGTTGACTCAAGCCTCTCCAGGTCGGGCCTTGCCAGTTCCCCGCTGTCATGAACGACGGTGTTTATCTTGAGAGTTTGAGATATCTGGGCGATTCTGTCTCCGTAGGCGCCGTTTGCGAGAACGAGAAGTTTACCCCCGGGAGGGATTATGGAACCGATAATCGATTCAACGGAAAAAGTGCCGCTACCCTGCATAAGGACGGTTGTGTATTCTTCAGTGTTTTTCGTTGACAGTGCAAGGAGCTTTGACCGCAAATTTTCCACCAGTGTCTTGTAATCATCGTCCCAGGTACACCAGTCTCTCAACATAACGGCCTTTACCGTTTTGCTCGTCGACAATGGTCCCGGTGTCAACAGTAAATAAGGATTATCTGGTATGTATTTTGTATCCATGGCACGCCTCCTTGATTTGATCTTTATACTGACATTGTAGTGAATATACCGACTCTCGCTGTGGGTGCTTATTGAAACTTATATATTACACACCACATGAAACCGGGTTAATCCTGAAATATACTGAACGATTGTGGCTGCTTTTTATAGTATAAAATCATATATCTGCAGGAACATAAGTCAAACTAATAATAATCATGGCTATAATAACTATATGTTATTATGAAAATCCACAGGTCTACCGTTTGTTCTCGGGTATAAGCAAAACAGCGGAGATGCCCAGCGCCGCCAGAAAACTAAATAGAAAGAAGACGGATGCATATGATCCGAAGGTGTCTATGAGAATACCTGTCAGAATCATGGCGCACATGCTCCCCAGATGTCCCCCTGCCTCAAGAAAGCCGGACGCGGTTCCTGTGAGATCTGGTGAAAGTATGTCCAGTTCCAGCGCGAAGAAGAGAGTCCCTATGGTCTGGTCGAAGAAACCGATGCCTGCTATGAGTATAAGTGCGACAATTAAGTGGCCGGCAAGGGCCAGAAGGGCGGTTAATATGAGGATCATGAATAATCCCATCAGGATAACGGGTTTCCTTTTTCCCTTAAAGGTGATGTCCGACAGATAGCCCCCAAGGGGTCGCGCTATGATGCCCATAAGGGGATAAATGCCTGCGCAGAGACCGGCCGAAACAACACTGAGTCCGTGGATTTCGTAGAGATACGAGGGGAGCCATATGAGGTTGCAGTATGTTATATAGCTCAGACAGAAGAATCCCAGGCAGGCCATTCTTGTCGGTCCGTTTGAGATGACGGCAAAGAACCTGTTTTTTCTTTGTACAGATACACCCTCTGTTACCTCGTCAGGGTCGTGTCGCCCGATAATTATGCCGGATCTATCCGGACGATCGGTTACAAAAAGACGGAACATAACAAGGCCGGGAACCATGATAAGGGGCGATATTATGAATACGATTCTCCAACCGAATCTTTGGCCGACATACCCCGAAAGGAGATAGGCCAGAACGGTAAACACGGAAGTACAGGTGCAGAATATTCCTAGGGCACGCCCCCTTTCGGAGGCGGGAAACCAGTTGTTGAGGAGCTTGATGCTTGGACTGAAACCACAACCTTGTCCGAGGCCGTTTACGCTCTGGAGACCAATGAGGAATCCAAGACCTGTTCCGGCGCTGAAGAGTGCATTCGCTGCGGATGACAAAAAGCCCCCGGCAATGATAATCTTTCTGGCACCGAAAATGTCGCTCAGATAGCCAGCGGGGAGTTGGGCTATGGTGTAGAAGGCAAAAAAGGCTGTGCTGATGAGACCGATCTGGGTGTGCGTAAGATGCAGATCCCTCATCATTAAGGGGATAACCGGCGACAGGTTAAGCCTGTTCAGGTAATAGCATCCGTAAACGAGCCATAGAACAGCCAGGACCTTGTAACGGGGATGATATTGACGACTTGAAAACATGTATGTTCCCGTACAGATAAATCTCTGATATGTAAAGCCGAAAATCCCATGAATCCATCT
>CAZOHQ010000092.1:0-7409 GCA_964579455.1 uncultured Syntrophaceae bacterium
GCATAGCCCGTGGCCAGCATGGCAAAGCATCCCGGTGCCGTGGCATTCGGAAAGTATAAATAGTTTCTCGTCCCCATGGCGGTGCTGAACTCGGGCAGACCGCCATATCCGATGTCTTTGAGTTTTTCTACACCAATCGCCAGTGCGACATCACAGGCACCGGAGGCCACTGCATATACCGCGCCCCGGAAGGCCTCCGTACCGCTTGCACAGAAGTTTTCCACGCGGGTCACCGCGATGTTGGGCAGGCGCAACGCAAGCGATGCGGGAAGGGCGCTTTTGCCGATATCCACTTCGTCAAAACAACATCCCAGCCACGCGGCCCCGATCTGTTTTCTTTCGATTCCCGCGTCTGCGAGACATTCTTCGAAAGACTCAACCATCAATTCTTCGGCACCGACATTCCATCGCTCACCGAACTTTGAACATCCCATGCCGATAATAGCTACTTTATCTCGAATTCCTGTTGCCATATCACTCACCTCCTCCAATCTGCGGAACAGCCTTCCAGAAGTATCCCGTATAGCCTCTCTCCTTATCGTAAACTTTCTTTCTGAAAGACATCGTCGCCGGCATACCGACCTTTACCTGATCGAGACTGCAATCGGTAAAGTCGACAAAAGCCTTACCGCCACCATCAAATTCGACCAAACCATATACTGCGGGCGGATCCACCGATGCTGCAAGCATATCGCCTGTGTACATCCCTACTTTACAGCCCACATTCGCGAATTCGTAGTCATCGAAATCATGGGAAGACCAGCAGTCGGGATTCACGCATACGGGCATCGTAGGAAATTGAGGCGTGCCGCATTTTCTGCATTTTTGACCAACCAGGCCGAGGACCATCTTGCGGTCTCTCCACAGTGCCGTCAGTGACGTATTCACAAAGTTTTCGCCTCTTATTCCCAGGTCGGCTGTTATCAGGTCTCTGAACTTGGTGTACTTCTGATAACTGGACAGCTCAACCTTATTCGCAAGTGACCCCTTAATACCCACTGGAGCTTTGAAGTCCTTAATCTTGTCGGTCACTTCGAATGCCAGGACATCACACCCCTGACCAAAGCTGGCGACCAGTATCTTATCTCCCGGCTTCGCTTCTTCCAGTGCCGCAACAAACATAACAAAGGGATGCGCCGTTCCGGTGTCACCACATACGTTATGCATATTATCCTGAACTTTAGCAGGATCAACACCCAGTTTCTTTGCAATGCCACGATGAGTCCCACCGAAGTAGCAGGGATATACCACCTTGTCGAATTCCTCGATCTTCATTCCTGTCTTTTTCAGAAAACCGTCTATTGCCTGAGGAATAATTTTCCCATATCCCTCATCCCTCATCCATCGCTCTTCCCAGCCATAATCAAAGGCCTTGTCTTGTCCTCTGTAGTGATCGACAAAGTCACAGTTTACCGAATAGCTGCCCTTGAATTCGGCAATCACATCATCCTTGCCAAACAGAAGAGCCGCTGCACCATCTCCGTAAAACATTTCGAACATGGTGGCCATTTTCGTTTTACGCTGATCCGCCGCAGCAACGAGAACGCTGTCTTTCTTCCCCGACTCGACAGCTTCCAGAGCCGAGAGAGCAGCCGTTGTCGCCGACTTTGTACAGGCAGTGAAATCCGCACTTGTCGAATCCTCTTCTCTCATGTTAAGTGCCGCGGCAACGATACCCGAATTAAGTCTGTCCGCAAAGGGCAGTGTTGTCGAAGCAAGATACAGACCGTCAAGTGCTTTTCTGTCCTTGTTCGTCATACAATCACGTGCTGCCGCAACCGCCATACTGACGGCGTCTTCGTCCCAGTTGGCCACCGATTTTTCCCCACCGGCGACTGCCATAATGACGGGAAAATACCAGGCCATGTTCTGGACGACAACCATCCTGCTGAGCCTGTAGCGAGGGATATACCCCCCGTAGGAAGTAATACCTACCATACCAAATCCTCCTTTCCTGTTGTTTAGTTTCCATGCCTGGAAACATGTATTCCTGTCCATTCCTGGATGAACACTGTTAAAAACACATACCTATCCCTTGAAGAGAGACAGACACGTCTTGTAAATCTTGCAATCCTTCTTGTAGATCTGCACAGTATCTGTTACCAAAAAATGAACATGTAATAAGAATATTGAGGAAAATTCCATCAGGACATTCCATCGATTGATGGACGAAGTGGCTAAAAAAAAGCCCTCCTTTTTGACCCCCCCCTTTTACTAACGGCGGCATTATAAGGTACGCAGATTCCGAAAGTCAAGAGAAAAATAAGATCTAAAAAAGAATACTCTCTTTCCCCTGTGAAAGGGTGCAACAACCAATGAATAAAAAGTGGCCACCCGCCCGTTGCCTCATAAAAAAATGTTACCGAAGGGGGATTGATAGGGGGTAACGCCCGTTTCCCCTTGACAGGCAAATGAATTTATTGCATATTTGAGTCGTGTATTTATAATTTAGAGTGTCCGTTCAGAAAGAGTATAAGGGATGGGCTCTGATTGGGTTCCAACTCAGAAAGGAGCAGCTTTCCGATTCCTCTGCCATCCTCAATATCTTCATGAAAAATTCACTCAGAAAAAGAATGTTTCTCAAATCTCATAAAAGAGAGGTACGATTTGTCCTCTATTTTATTCTTTTTTTTATCGGTTTTCAGATAGTACATTATTCCGTAAGGTCATACACGTCACCTCTGCTGGTTCACACGTTAAACGCCCAGGTCAGTTCCAGGATTATAAATTTCATTACCCCTGATGAAAAAAGTTTTTCCCATGGCAACATTATTGGTTCCGGCGGTTTTACCATCAGGATAGCGCAGGGGTGTGAGGGAATTGAAGGGATCCTGTTGATCACAGCGGCATTATGCGCCTTCCCTCTGGGAATAAAACAAAAGATATCGGGTATCATTCTAGGATCATTCATCATATATATTGCAAATCTTATCAGGATAGCGGTTCTCTACTACACGCTGAAATACAGGCCGGGCCTGTTTGATTTGGCGCATGTCTACGTTGGCCAGACCTTTATCATATTTGTAGGCGTACTGTTTTTCATCGCATGGATAACGAATTTCGCCCAGTCGGATGAATGAAGAGATTAAGGAACCAATGGCAGGCATTCGGGGATTCATCATACGTTTCATATCCGCTTTTCTTCTGGTATCGGCGCTGTTTTACCTGTCCGGTTCGGTCTATGCCAGGATACTGCTTCCCGTTTTCGCGTTCGAGATCGAGCTCGTTCACCCTGAATATGAAATCATGTCTTACGGTATGGAGGGGACACAGGCCGAAGGAAACAGCATATATTATGTCGTTAAGATCAAAAGGGAAATCGTCAACAAGATCGGTATTCCCCAGTATGGCAAACAGGTAAAACTGAATACGGTTGCCAGTGCACTGTATATCCAGCCCATAATTATTTTCTCACTTCTCCTGTCATGGCCGGCACTGTCTTTCAGAGAGCGGGGGCGGGGACTGCTGACAGCCATGCCACTTATGATCGCAACGGCATCCATCGACATCCCTGTTTTTTTCATCAGCAGGATAGAAAGAGGGTTTCCTGTAAGCTCCCTGTCCGGGCAGATTCGGCTCATGATGGATAACTTTAATAGTAACGGCGGAAGACAGTTTCTGGCACTGCTTGTCGTGCTCGTGACGGTGGGACTGATTCAGATGACGAAGGCTCCTCGCGTGAGCCCTGACACAGGCCCCAACAATCCCTGTCCATGCGGGAGCGGAAAGAAGTACAAACATTGCTGCATGAACAGATAGCGAAACATCATCTCGAAACCATCGTTGACAGACCTTCAAGACACCGTTTCGGGCACTGTATGGGGAGTGTGCTCACCGCTCAGTTCACTACAACCGCAATCCTTTCTTTTCCAGAAGCATTTCCATAAAGGCATCCGCCCGTGTCTCAAACTGGGCAATTGAAAAGTTCTGATCATCCATATGATCCGCGTCGATAATAACAGAAAGAATCCCCAGTTCTTCTTCCAGGGCCCGCTTTATGTCCATCTGTCCCAGCGTTATGGGAACGCAGGATTTATTCCGATGCAGGATAGCCCCGTCAATGGCATACTCTCTGCAGGCCTTGAGCACCATTTCTTTGCGTTTGTTTACGGAAACGCAGGAAACCATGGGATAGGACATAAGACTCTTCATCGCCAGAGCCCGAATGGGATGCCTGGTGTCGAGTCTCAAAGACCAGGCGGCCGAATAGGTCTCTGCCACAACAACGCCCCCCATCTTCTCAAAATAGTTGAACAGTCCCATATTGTACCAGAGAGGAATATTGTCCCAAAAGAGCCTGACCTTTTCCTCTTCGACAACTCCCATTCCCGAGCTTGCCTTCTCTTGAACCTCATCTCGCACCAGGGTAAGAAAGTCTACGGCTTCCTGGGTACCCTGCCTCGTAACCATAACAAACATGACACCCATTTCCGCGGCGGAGAATGGAGTGGGAATACATTCTCTGTAGGTCATAATTTCATCCCACAGGGCACAGGCACGGTCAGACAATTCGACAACATGCTTCAATCTGTCATAATCCATTGCATGTCCCGTGACCTCGGTCAGGAAATCTATAAGGCGATGTATTTCATATTCGGCATACCGCAGGTGGTGATCCCGGATATCCTCTATCGCAACCTGGGGCAGATCCGCAAAAAAGACCCTGGCTTGGGGAAATCTTCGTTCAAGAATATGAAATATTTTCATGACCGGAATACATCCGCCCCCGGGTGACAGAAGGATGTCAGGTTCGGGAAGGCCCCCCAGAGGCACGCCGTCAGCAGGCATGCTACTGTGAACATACCCTGTGATATTTCTGAGATAGCCGCACAGATCTCTTGAATATCCCATGTCATCGGCTCTTTCAAAATTACCCGGCGCAAGCCCGAAGGCGGCACAGACAGGCGACCAGTTTTCAGGAAATACCGGCTGCAGGTCCATCGCATAGAATATCTCTATGGCCCCGTTCATAGGCGGCATCCAGCCTACAGGTTTGCCCTTTGCTTTTGCTTCATTACATTCGAGATAGTAATCCGCTATCACTTGACTCAATCTGCGCGCCGCCTTTAGCCGTTTTCTGGATTTCCCTGTCTTTTCCATTTATCCCTCCAGCATCTCCATAAACGCCTGCAGGCGAGTCCGTAGTTGTCCTTCCATGATACCCGTTGCCTCCAGTTCAACCGTTATATTCGGCACACCCTCTTTGGAAAGTTCCTCCCTGAGAATCGGATAATCCGACAGGTGGGGCGTACAAAACTTCTGAAACAGAAAAACCACCCCCCGCGCACCCGATCTTTGTATCAAATCCATAAGCAGAGGCATCCTGTGTATCGCCCGTGTCCGCGCGGGACAGGGAAAGCGCTTAATGTAACGGTCTATAATGCGATCAAGCGCGTCCGTTCCCTCTCCCGCCGGAGGGCAGAAATGGCGATAGCCCGTGCACATATCATCCGCCACAATTCTGCCTCCGGATTGTTCAAGTATGCTCAGCACCCTCGGTTCCTCTATGAGACTGCCGGAAATCAATACCGGGATACCCGTCGGAGTATGATTTTCAGCCTGCTTCACATCTTTCAGCAATCGCTCCAGCATAGTGCGATATTCCTCCGGAGGGGTCACGAATCCGGTCTGAATCACGGCATGTACATCAGTGGCTGACAGGGGCAGATTGCCTTCGTATCTCATCCCGTATAATTCGAGTACCATTCTTCGGATATCAGTGTAGAGATTTATAGACTTGTCCAGAGACTCTTCGGTAATATCCCCCCCCATCCCGCTGAGCTTTTCTATCAGTTCCTCAATGACGCAGCGGGAAAAAATCCTCCCTCCGGGATTATCATTGTAAGGGAGTGGAATGGTATGGTAGATTTCTCCGCCGATATTCTCTTCCCAGATATTCACCATACCGCAGGCCACATCACAGGTATATGCCTGAACCACCCCCGCGAGAAAATTGAACCTGCCCTCGAGGGCCTTATCGAGAGAAAGCAACAGGGGCGGGCATATAAAATTGGGGGCGAGTGCATATGCCCTGTCGACCTGACCGGTGCTTCCCAGAATCCGTACCGGAAGAAATCCGGCAGCATGAATGATCTCTATGGGTGTGTACGTGCAGAAATAACCTACGATCTTCTTCCCCTGACCGGATAGTACCTCAAGGTGTTTCATGTAATCATGAAACGCTTCGGTAAAAGGCGTTACCAGTGGCGATAACATCATGTACCCCCCTCTCTCTGATGTGTGTCATACTCTTCCTGATACAATTTCCGTGTGGAGCGAGACTCTTCCAGCAAACAACAAACCATCCGAAATACGTTTTACATATCATTAGTATATACAATACGGTTTATCTATAACTGACAGGGGAAAATCATATCATAAGAAACGACAGCCCAGGGGTTTCGACTGCTCCGGCTGTGATTATCAGTAACCCATAAAAATCAAAGCCGGGGTTATGTCGTCATGTTCATTCCAAACACATTTCTGGTGTTTTCTGACGTTATTCTTGCCACATCTTTAAAGGGCAGGCCTTTTATCTCCGCGATCCTGCGTGCGGTATAGACCACATTCGCCGGCTCGTTTCTCTTTCCCCTCTTCGGCTCGGGCGAGAGGAAGGGGCAATCCGTTTCCACCAGAAGCCTGTCTATGGGCACCCTCCTCGCGACATCTCTTAGTGTTTCGGATTTTTTGTATGTTATGGTGCCCGGTATGGAGATATAGAATCCCATGTCGAGACACTTCCGGGCCATATCATAATCACCGGAGAAGCAGTGGATCACGCCCCCCGAATGGCCTTTCCATCCCGTCAGCATCTCCATAATTTCTCTGTGGGCTTCGCGGTCGTGGATAATCACCGGCATACCGAGTTCACCGGCCAATTCCAGCTGTTCGCCGAACATCTTTATCTGTATATCCCGTGGTGAACGATTTCTAAAAAAATCCAGGCCTATCTCGCCATAGGCAACAACCTTATCGTTCTCTGACAACTTTTTGAGAGAATCATATGTCGTCTCATCTATACTCATTGCGTCATGGGGATGCACGCCCACAGCGGCATATATATTGTCGTACCGTTCGGCTAATGCGACCGCATTCCTGCTGTCCTCCAGATTGATGCCGACCGTAACAATATACTCTACACCGTTTTCTTTCGCTCTTTGTATAACGTCTTCCCGATCATCATCAAACTCACTCAACTCAAGGTGAGCGTGAGAGTCAATCAACATCCTGCACTCCTTTCTGTATACATCTAAAAAGACATCTTATTTCAAACGCGGATCGAGTGAATCTCGTATGCCCTCTCCAAGCAGGTTGTACCCCAGTACCGTTATAAGGATCGCAAGTCCCGGATAGAGGGAAAGCCACCAGGCGATGTCGACCCGTCCCATACTCTTCTTTTTGCCCATGGT
>CAZOHQ010000093.1:0-2375 GCA_964579455.1 uncultured Syntrophaceae bacterium
CCGGCGAAGTCTATCACCTCAGAAGCCCCGGAGTACTCCATGAGGTTGATGACATCGTTCACCGCCTCCCGTTCCGGGTTTATACAGAGGTCTATGTTGAGATGGGCCTTGTCGAAGAGGGCGGATTCCCTGTTCAGGTCGGGGTTTCGTATTCGTGCGATCTTGAACGGAGACGTTGACTGCGCGGAGGCAAGGAGGCATGCCACAATGTTGGTCTCATCGCTGTCGGTCACGGCGACCACCATCTCCGCCTGGCTCAGTTTTGCTTTTTTCAGCACCTGCGGGCTGCTTCCACTGCCCACTATGGTCTGCACATCCAGATTTTCGGAGACATTCTTCAGGCGCGCTTCATCTTTGTCGATAATGATAACATCATTCCCCTCTTTAGAGAGGATATCTGAAATATTATAACCGACTTCCCCTGCGCCTATGACAATGACTATCATTTTTATGAAATCCTCACAGATGCAGCCTGATCTATTACATCAACCGCAATCCTGTCCTTTACGCTTACTTTAAACTCGTGCATCCCCAAGACAACCTCATCAAAAAAATTCCTGTCGCTCAATACTGTCATGTCGGATGCCACACCCCCCTGTTTCCGATCACAAAAATCGAACACTCCCGATACCATTGCCACCACCATCCCGGGTATCTCCAGATTACATCTGCCGGAACCGGCAATGTCAAAGACTAAATCGGCACACTCTGTCTCACTGAGCGTCTGCGAGATAGTGGATCCAGCCGTATATAATTTTTCATATGTCAATTGAGTTGATTCTCCGAGACCTAGAAGAAATATTTTTGAGGAAGGTATTCGATGGTTGGAAAAGATGAGGATCTTTTCCATGAAAGCGCCAGCAATTCTGCCCTCCACGATCAGCTTCGATATCAGACCATTCAGACGCCAATCCGCAAGACCGCAATAGCCTCTTGGAGGCCTTTCATCGGAGAAAAATCCCAAGACCAGACCGTCATATGCCACCGCATCCAACGATTCAGGAGATACATTAATCTTCATCTTTTCCCCAGAGTTTCGAATACATGGCATCAAGGATGCCATTTATAAAAGAACCCGAGTTGTCCGAACCATAATGTTTCCCTATGTCAATCGCTTCGTTCAGGGTCACCTTCGGGGGAATATCGTCACAGTACAGGAATTCGTAAACCGCCACCCTGAGGATATTTTTATCCACCGTCGACATGCGTTCCAGTGACCAGTGCTCGGAACATTTTCTGATAAGGTCATCTATTTCTGTAATATGTTCCCGGGTACACGTTATCAACTGCGTGGAGAATCCAACCGACTCCTGCGGCATTCCGAAGTTACCCCGAAAGAGCTCTATTGCTTCATCAACATCGATCTGCGAAACATCAATCTGATAGAGAACTTGCAGGGCAATCTCTCTGGCCTTCCTTCTATGACCCATCGATTCCTCTGGTTCTGTTACTGGTTATAATAACTTAAAGAGATTGGCCATCTCGATGGCTGATATAGCGGCATCCCATCCCTTGTTGCCCGATTTTGTTCCGGCCCTCTCTATAGCCTGCTCTATCGTGTCGGAAGTAATGATACCGAAAGCAACCGGCATCTCCGTCTCCAGTGTCACGAGCGCGATACCCTTGGACACCTCGGAACTTACATATTCGAAATGCGGCGTGGCTCCCCGTATCACGGCTCCAAGACATATAACCGCATCAAAGTTGCCGCTCTTTGCAAGCTTCTTTGCCGCGAGCGGTATCTCGAAAGCGCCGGGAACTCTCACGACGGTGATGTCTTTTTCATCCGCACCCGACCGTTTCAGGGCATCCAGTGCCCCTTCTATGAGTTTCGAACAGATGAAATCATTAAACCGGCTGGCGACTATACCAAACCTGAGCCCCTTCGCGATGATCTTTCCCTCTATGATTTTCGGCATATTAGGTTCTCCATTCTTTTCTGACGGCTTCGAAATACATCTCATCAGCCTGTGATCTCAACCTAATACGAGAAATCTCCATCACATAACTGCCTGGGATAGAAGGTTTCTTCGTATGTCTACAATGACAGGTTTGACAAATTCGATCCTTTGCGAAATCGCCATAGTTATATTTCCAGTAAATGTCCCATCTTATCCCTCTTCGTTTTCAGATAACGAACACTGTCCTTGTTCGGCTGGATCTGGATGGGAACCCTCGCTACTACTTCTACACCGTAACCCTCAACCCCCACAATCTTCTTGGGATTGTTCGTCATCAAACGCATTTTTCTGACACCAAGATCAACAAGGATTCCGCCCTTAACGGCTTTTGTGCCTGTTGTTGAGAGAATCTCTTTCTTTTCTTTTGCTTCATTAAGTCTGTCCCAGATCAATTCGAAATCAGCTCTCTTTTTT
>CAZOHQ010000093.1:2385-7356 GCA_964579455.1 uncultured Syntrophaceae bacterium
TCGTCATCAAACGCATCTTTCTGACTCCAAGATCAACAAGGATCTGTGCCCCTATCCCATAATCTCTGAGATCTTCTTTAAATCCCAGCTCAATATTCGCCTCGACGGTATCCCTTCCCTGCTCCTGTAGGTGATAGGCCCGTATCTTGTTCGCGAGTCCGATCCCCCTGCCCTCCTGGTGCATATACACGATGACGCCTTTCCCCTCTTTGCCCACCATCTCCATGGCCTTGTGAAGCTGGTCACCGCAATCACAACGCAGCGACCCGAAAAGGTCCCCTGTTACGCACTCGGAATGCACCCGGACAAGTACCTCATCCTCGGGTTGTATATCACCCTTGACGAGGGCGATATGCTTCATCTCATCCACATCATTCTCATAGACGATGATCTTGAATTCTCCACCATATTTGGTGGGGAGCATTGCTTCGGCGACCCTTTTTATAAGGCGTTCATGCTGCATCCTGAAATCTATCAGATCGGCAACGGTGACGATCTTGATACCGTGCTCCTTTGCAAACAGATCGAGATCGGGCATCCTCGCCATGGTACCGTCTTCCTTCATGATCTCACAGATAACGCCCGCTGGTTTCAGATACGCCAACCTGGACAGATCTACAGACCCCTCGGTCTGCCCCGTCCGAACCAGAACGCCCCCCTTGCGCGCCCGTATGGGGAAGACGTGCCCCGGACTGACCAGATCGCCGGGCTTTGCGTCGTCGGCAACAGCTGTCAATATGGTTGTTGCCCTGTCCTTAGCGGAGATCCCCGTCGTAACTCCCATTCGTGCCTCAATGGAAATTGTAAAGGCCGTACCGAATTGAGATTTATTATTGGTGGTCATCAGGGGAAGTTCCATCCTGTCCGCAAGATCGCCGGCCATGGAAAGACATATCAGGCCCCTGCCGTGTTTTGCCATAAAATTTATAGCCTCCGGCGTGACGTGTTCAGCGGCCATACACAAGTCACCTTCATTTTCCCTGTCTTCATCATCAACCAGTATTACCATCTTGCCATTCTTTATATCTTCAATAGCCTCTTGTATTGTACTAACCATTTTGCTCCTCTTATCCTTATCTATTTTTTTCTTACAGCGTTATTTAAAAAATCCATGTTTCGACAGAAAATCCTCATCGATTCCCTTTTCGGGATGGACGAATCGTTCCACATACTTTCCCAGAATGTCTGTTTCAACATTCACCCGGTCACCCGCCTTCTTGAACCCGAGTGTCGTCTCCCGGGCGGTGTGAGGAATAATATTAACATAAAATCTGTTTTTTTCATATTCGTTAACGGTAAGGCTGATACCGTCCACCGCAACAGACCCCTTCTGAACGATGTACCGGCCCGTCTCTTCGCCTACTTCCACACCGAATATAATGGAGTTTGACCGTTCCTTTCTCTCACGAATATCTCCGACGCAATCGACATGCCCAAGGACAAAATGTCCACCCAGATGAGACTGTAATGTAAGGGCCTTTTCCAGGTTGACCCTGTCTCCGATCTTCAACGCCCGCAAGGTTGTCTTTGCCAGAGTTTCCGCTGAAACATCCGCGGAAAAACTGCCATCCGTAACTTCAACAACGGTGAGGCAGGCACCGCTCACCGCCACGCTGTCACCTATCGTGACATCATCGAGACTCATCGACGTGTGTATGCTCAGGAGGAGATCCTCTCCCCTTCTGGCTGTCCGCTTCACAATACCCACGTTTTCAACAATACCGGTAAACATTACCTGTCCTTTTTGAGAAATCCCTTCAGTTCATCTATGAATTCATTCACGTCCCTGAACTCCCTGTACACAGACGCGAACCTGACATAGGCCACCCCATCAAGGATATGAAGCTCTTCCATAATCTTTTCACCTATAACGTGAGTTGGTATCTCCTTTAAGGTGGATTCCTGGCACTCCTGTTCAATTCTGTCAACTGTTTCTTCTATAACTTCCATACTGATCGGGCGTTTCTCACACGCCTTTTTTATCCCTGAAAAGATCTTACTCCTGTCGAAAGATTCTCTCCTGCCATCCTTCTTCACCACCACTGGAAGGACATCTTCGACATATTCATAGGTGGTAAATCGCTTTTTACAGCCCAGGCACTCTCTTCGTCTTCGTATCGCGGTCCCGTCTCTGCTTATCCGGGAATCAATAACCTTGTTTTCTCCGTTGGAACAGAAAGGACAATTCATAGTTTTCTCGCTCCTACTCCCGCCTCCCTGAGCATCTCTTCGGCAAGCTTATCATGATAGTTCTCGGTATAGACGACAGAGACTATTCCGGAATTTATAATCATCTTGGAACATATTATGCACGGGTGGTTGGTGCAGTAGATCGTTGCACCCTTTGTGCTCACACCATGAAGAGCGGCCTGAATGATCGCATTCTGTTCGGCGTGAAGTCCCCTGCACAGTTCATGACGCTCACCTGACGGGACACTCATTTGGTCTCTCAGGCACCCTACCTCCGAACAGTGTCGTATGCCCGCAGGCGGACCGTTATACCCTGTTGCCAGCATTCGCTTATCCCTTACAAGAACGGCTCCGACCTTGCGACGCAGACATGTGGAACGCCTCGAAACAAGTTCGACAATGTCCATAAAATATTGATCCCACGAAGGACGTTTGTTCTGCGTTTCGGGTTTCATCTTCCGCGTTTCCTTATGCGCTGTCTTTTTTCCGGAACAAACAACAATCTGTTGCTGTGAGCGAGCTAAAAGCCTCCGGACTTCAGCCTATTCTCGTAGAGTGGAAAGCCTTCGCACAGGGAGTCAACCTCTTTTCTGACTTCTTTTATATGCTCTTCATTATCGACATCATCAATAATGTAAGCCATAAGGTGCGCTATCTTCCTCATCTCCTCTTCTTTCATCCCCCTCGTCGTCAGGGCGGGTGTACCAACTCGTATGCCGCTTGTAATCATCGGGCCTTGTGTGTCGAATGGTATGCCGTTTTTGTTTGTGGTTATCCCTGCCCTGTCGAGTGCGGCTTCGGCGTCCTTTCCCGTAACCCCCTTGGCGGTAAGATCGATCAGTATCAGGTGATTATCGGTGCCACCGGAGACGAGGCGAAGTCCTTTGTCCTTCAGGGCTTCTGCCAGGACTGCGGCGTTTTTCACAATCTGGAGCTGATACTGTCTAAATTCCGGTTCAAGGGCCTCCTTGAATGCCACCGCCTTGGCCGCGATGATATGCATCAGCGGTCCACCCTGGCTGCCCGGGAAAACGCGGCTGTTCAATATCTTGGCAAATTCTTCCTTGCACATGATCATGCCGCCCCGCGGACCGCGAAGTGTCTTGTGGGTCGTCGTCGTGACAAACTCGCACACCGGAACGGGTGAGGGGTGCAGATCCGCCGCAATGAGACCCGCTATATGAGCGATATCCGCCATGATAACCGCCCCGGTCTTATCCGCTATCTCCCTGAATGCCTCGAAGTCGATAGTTCTGGGATAGGCGCTTGCGCCAACGACAATCATCTTGGGTTTATGTTTTTTTGCCTGATCTTCGACTTCATTGAAATCTATAGTTTCCGTTTCTCTGTCCACACCGTATGAAACGACATTGTAGAGCCTCCCTGAAAAGTTGACCGGGCTTCCATGGGTCAAATGCCCGCCATGGGAGAGATTCATTCCGAGAACCGTGTCGCCGGGCTGGAGTGCGGCGAAATAGACCGCCATATTCGCCTGGCTTCCGGAGTGTGGCTGAACATTGACATGATCGGCGCCGAAGAGTCTTTTTGCGCGCTCTATGGCAAGGTTCTCCGCGACATCGACAAACTCGCACCCGCCGTAGTATCTCTTGCCAGGATACCCTTCGGCATATTTGTTCGTCATAATGCAGCCCTGTGCTTCAAGAACCGCCTCGCTCACGAAGTTCTCCGAGGCAATCAGTTCAAGCTTGCCGGACTGCCGTCTGGTTTCATCATGTATCGCCCGGGCTATTTCCGGATCTCTATCCCGCAAAACGGACATTATGTATCTTCCTCCTCAATAGTATTTATCTTGTCGAGTCGTCTCCTGTGACGCCCACCCTCAAATTCAGTATCCAACCACACGGTTACAATGGCTACGGCCGTCTCTATGTTCGTGCGTCTTCCGGCTAGAACGAGGATATTGGCATCGTTATGCATCCTGCTCATTCGGGCCGTATCAGTATCCTTGCAGAGCGCGGCCCTCACACCCGAAAATTTATTTGCGACTATTGACATGCCCACTCCGGAACCGCAGATCAGAATTCCCCTTTCATACTCCCCCACAGAAATCGCGCGGGCAACCTTGGATGCAAAATCGGGATAATCCACCGATTCATCACTGTATGTCCCAACATCCGTCATCCCGATGATGGACTCTTTCAGTGCTTCTTTCAGATCAAAGCCTGCATGATCGGAACCTATAATAATCTTCAGAACAGATATCCTCTTAGCTTTCAAATTTTTTATAGACAATAACCGAATTGACGCCACCAAATCCGAAGGTGTTCGACATGGCAGACCTGATTTCCCTGTGTTGTGCTCTGTGTGGCGTATAATTCAGATCACAGGTTGGATCCGGATTGTCCAGATTTATCGTCGGAGGTACAATCCCCTCCTGTATAGCCTTGACAGAAAAGATGGCCTCAACGCCACCGGCGGCGCCCAGCATATGACCTGTCATGGACTTGGTCGAGCTGATGGCAAGATCTCTGCAATGCGGCCCGAAGACCTCTTTGATTGCCTCCGTTTCATACGTATCGTTAAGGGATGTTGCTGTGCCGTGCGCGTTTATGTAATCGATATCTGCAGGCCCCATCCCCGCATCCTGCAGGGCGAGCCGCATGCACCTGACGGCTCCTTCATGTCCCGGAGGGGGAGCCGCCATGTGAAAGGCATCGCTGGTTGATCCGGTCCCCGCGATTTCGGCATATATCCGCGCACCCCGCTTGAGGGCGCAGGACATCTCTTCCAGGATTATAATGCCGCGGCCCTCGCTTACGA
>CAZOHQ010000094.1:0-7272 GCA_964579455.1 uncultured Syntrophaceae bacterium
GATACAGCCCGATATATGGTGCACGGCCCCTGAAGAGAGTGCTTCAGAGAATTGTAGCAGACAACCTGGCCACAAAAATATTGGAGGGGGAGATCGCAGAAGGGGATAACATCGTCGCCGATATGGGCGAGAACGGCGAAATAATCTTTAGCAAGGATTCTATGTCGTAGGACCAGGATATAGATATTGAAAGTATATAGTATCCATTCATGAACAGCTGGTTCTGGATGGAAACCAAACAGGAGGATAGAATATATAGATGAACAATCTAAAAACAGTTGTCTTGTTGGGTTTTTTGACAGGTCTTCTTATACTGATAGGGGGATATTTTGGGGGACGAAATGGGGTGATCATAGCCTTTATCTTTGCGATGGTGATGAATTTCGGGAGCTACTGGTTTTCGGACAAGATCGTGTTGAGGATGTATAAGGCCAGTGAAGTCTCCGAAGCCACCTCACCGCAACTCTATTCTATTGTTAAGGGTTTGGCTCTCCGGGCCGGCCTTCCCATGCCCCGATTGTATGTGGTTCCCGGAAATGCGCCCAACGCATTTGCAACGGGGAGAGATGAAAACCATGCCGCAATAGCGGTAACCGAAGGGATACTCGGGTTATTGCACCGGGACGAGCTTGAGGGTGTTCTGTCTCATGAACTGACCCACATCAAGAACAAAGATATATTGATCGGTTCGATCGCCGCGACGATTGCCGGTGCCATCATACTGTTGGCCAGTATGGCGAAGTGGGCGGCGATTTTCGGTGTTGGAAGGGGCGATGATGATGAGGGCGGGGGGATATTCGGCCTTATTCTTATGGCCATTCTAGCTCCGGTGGCGGCGGCAATGATACAGATGGCCATTTCGCGTTCAAGGGAATATCTCGCCGATGAAGGAGGAGCACGTATATCAGGAAAGCCTTACGGACTCGCGAATGCCTTGGAAAAGCTGTCGCAAGAGTCAAAGACTGTCCAGATGAAGGTCAATCCCTCAACGGCCCACATGTTCATAGTAAACCCGATTTCCGGCAAATCCATAGCAAACCTTTTTAGCACACATCCGCCTGTTGAAAAAAGGGTAACAAAATTGAGAAATATGCGACAAGTCTGATGTCGGATATTTGTTTTCCCTTGTTTTTCCAGCGTACAGAAAGATAAGAGAGAGCAGGTTTCAACATGCAACTTTTCAGGACGTAAATTGTCTCTAACGGGCGGCTCCATCCGTGGACATTTTCGGATCTTTGTGCTAGGTAATATTCCCGGTGAGGTAAGATCAACAGTAACATCTTGGAGGATAAAATGGTTGAAAAAGAAAGCGGAAAGGGGTTTGTCATAAAAGACAAAAGAATGTTTGATGAAGATGGAGAGGCTCGCACAGACACGGTAAGAGAGGAAGAGAAGAAGTCCGAGACTGTGAATGAACACGTCAAGAATGAAGAAACCGTGGAAAAGGAAAGCTATCAGTTGCCCGAGATGAATTTTCATAACTTTATACTTTCCCTGTATACCTCTGTAATTTTTAACCTTGGAGAATTGGCCGATCCTGTCTCGAATAAAAAGACGAAAGATCTCAAGGCGGCGAAACAAACAATAGATATCTTGGGAATGTTGAAGGAAAAGACAGAGGGGAATCTTGATGGTAGCGAGAAGGAGTTGCTGGAAGGAGTACTGTCTGAATCACGGATGCGGTATGTGAAAGAATCGGAGAAGTCGTGATCATCAGACAATCTCCGGCAAAGGTGAATCTCTTTCTCAGAGTTTTAAGAAAAAGAGATGACGGTTACCACGATATCCTCAGTCTCATGCAAGGGATAAGCCTTTACGATGAGATGAGCTTTGATCTCAAAGGTGACGAAATAGTCGTGAAGTGTCCGGGAAGTTCAGTGCCGGAGAATAAAGACAATATAGCCTACAGGGCGGCCGAAGTTATTCTCTCTCATGTTCCCCGTCATTCGGGCGTGGAAATCACGATACACAAAAGGATTCCTGTAGCGGCGGGACTGGGGGGGGGGAGCTCGAATGCTGCGACTACCCTTGTTACCCTTAACGAGATGATGGGAACAAAGTACAGCACGGAAGAACTTATGAAAATGGGGGCCAAACTTGGAGCTGATGTTCCTTTTTTTGTTTTTGGAAAAACTGCCCTGGCGTCCGGCATAGGCGATCACCTCAAACCTGTAGAAGGTGTTCCTAGACTATCTTTTATATTAATTAATCCTGATTTTGAAATATCTACCGGGAAGATTTATGAAAATTTAAGATTGGGATTGACAAAAGAACCAATAAAATATAGGATGCCTCGGTTTATAACGACGTCCCATATTGTAAAAGGGCTCTACAACGATTTAGAAAAGGTGTCCCTGCGATTGTACCCTGTATTGTCAAAGATCAAGGGGCTTTTGACGGCAAATGGGGCCTTGGGTTCTTTGATGTCGGGGAGTGGTCCCACAGTGTTCGGTATTTTCAGGAATGACGATGATGCCATCGAGGCAGAGGTCAGGTTACGGGAAGCTCAAGCCGGATCGGTGTTCAGGGTATATTCAATATAGTGGGGCGTCGTCAAGCGGTAAGACACAGGACTTTGGTTCCTGCATTCGGAGGTTCGAATCCTCCCGCCCCAGCCAGATTCAACGAAAGAAGGATATAGATGTTAGAACGGATGAGAATATTTTCCGGTAATTCCAGTCGTGTTCTTGCGGGGGATATTTGCGAAAGACTGGGACTTTCTCTGGGTAAGGCCAGTGTTTCCGCGTTCAGTGACGGCGAAACGAGGGTTGAGATTGATGAGAATGTAAGGGGAATGGATGTATTTATTGTGCAGTCCACCTCTACGCCGGTAAACAACAACCTGATGGAACTCCTCATCATGATAGATGCCTTGAAAAGGGCGTCTGCCGACAGGATAACCGCCGTTATGCCTTATTATGGGTATGCCAGGCAGGACAGGAAGGCAGCTCCGAGGGCGCCTATCACGGCGAAGCTGGTGGCGGATCTGCTTACAAAGGCTGGCGCAAATCGTGTTATATCGGTAGATCTACATGCCGGTCAGATACAGGGGTTCTTCAATATCCCAGTCGACAATCTCTACGCGACACCTCTTCTTCTTGAATATATAAAACACAGTTATTCCGGAGATCTTGTCATCATTTCCCCTGATACGGGCGGTGTTGTAAGGGCGCGGGCATTTGCGAAGAGATTGGGCGCCACCCTGGCGATTGTCGATAAAAGAAGAGACACGCCCAATGAATCACAGGTAATGAATGTTATCGGTGATGTAAAAGATAAAAGCGCGATCATTCTTGATGATATGATCGATACGGCGGGTACCGTAGTCCAGGCTGCCGATGCCATAAAAAATGAAGGGGCAATAGATGTTTCCGTCTGCTGTACCCATCCCGTCCTGTCAGGGCCGGCAATAGACAGGCTGGAATCTTCAATTATACAAGAGGTTATTGTGACGGATACAATACCCCTGCATCAGAGGGCTGGAGCTTGCACAAAGATAAAAGTCCTTTCAATGGCAGGCGTGTTGAGCGAAGCGATTAAGAGAATATATTATAATGAATCTATAAGCTCACTTTTTATTTAGGAGTAGCAAATGAAGACAATTGGATTAAGTGCTCAGGTGCGTGAAGGAGTTGGAAAAGGTCCATCAAGGAGATTGCGGTCGGAGGGTTTCGTGCCCGCGATATTCTATGGTTACGAGACTGAGCCTATGTTGCTTAAGGTGGATTCTTCCGAATTAATCAAAATCCTGGTCAAGGGAAGGGGAGAGACGGTTCTTGTGAAACTCGGGATACAGTCCGACAAGAGCAAGAAGATCGAAAAACTCTCTATTATCAAAGACATGCAGATTGACACGATAAACAAAAAGCCGGTGCATGTCGATTTTTATGAAATCAGGATGGACAGGAGCCTCACAGTAGATGTTCAGGTACTCTTTTCGGGTGCCCCGGTGGGCGTAGAGGATGGTGGCGAACTGCAACAGTTAAAGAGAGATTTGAAGGTATCGGGTCTTCCTTCCGCTCTTCCCGAATCTATTGAGATAGATATCAGTAACCTTGGTATAGGTGACTCCATCAAGGTTGCTGATCTTGTTGTTAAAGAGGGGATCCAGCTTCTCGATAACGATGATGTTGCCATCGTGGGTGTGGTACCCACGCGGGTGAGCCTGATGGAAGAAGAGACTGGCGGTGAAGAGGGAGGAGAAGCGGTCACGGAAGATGCAGCGACGGCTTCTGCTGCGCCGGAGGGTAAAGAGGGACAGTCTGAATGATAGCGGTTCTCCATCAGGGGGAGGTGTGAAACTTATAGCTGGACTGGGAAATCCCGGTGTCAGATACTCTTACAGCAGGCATAATATAGGGTTTCTGGTTCTGGATGCCCTGGCGCGGTCGGAAGGTATAGAGATTAACCGTGAGAAATTTGGCTCCTGTATCGGCAGGGGGACGATTTCACGGGTTCCGGTTATTTTATCGAAACCTCAAACCTTTATGAATCTCAGCGGAGTCGCGGTCGGTAAACTTGCCCGTTATTTTGATACAGGTGCTGAAGATGTGATCGTTGTCCATGATGATATGGATTTTCCGATCGGTGATGTCCGGATAAAAGTTGGTGGCGGTGCCGGAGGACACAAGGGGCTGCTATCTGTTATTGATCATCTTGGTGGGGCTGAATTTGTCAGGATCCGGTTGGGTATAGGCCGGCCGGATGCAGGTGAGATCGCAGAGGGTTATGTGCTTGAACGGTTTTCAGGAAATGAAATGCAGATATTGCCCCGTATGATTGAAGGAGCGTGTGATGCGGTGAGTGAGGTTATTTCATCCGGTGTTCAGGCTGCGATGAACAAACTGAATGTTCGAGTCACAAAAAAACTAAGCAAGGGGGTATAGGCAGGACAATGGAATTTTTGATACAGTATGCGTGGCTGTGGGGTGTCATAGGGTTGGTTCTGGCGTTCATAATCTATAAATATGTAATGACCTTTTCTCCGGGTGATGAAGGCATGGTGGAAATCATGGACAGGATCCATGCCGGAGCCATGGTTTTTTTGAAGAGGGAGTACAAGATTATAGCGATCTTTGTCGTTGTAGTCTTTGCTATCCTTTTCTTCGCCTTGGAAAACAGAATGTCCTCCGTGGCTTTCCTGGCTGGGGCGATCTGTTCTTTGATGGCGGGTGTGTTCGGGATGCAGGCGGCCACTCTCTCAAATGCGAGGACCGCTGAGGCGGCCAGGACGCATGGTCAGGGCAGGGCTCTGACAGTTGCCTTCTTCGGTGGTTCCGTTATGGGACTTTCCGTTGCATCTCTCGGGCTGCTGGGACTTGGCGTATTCTTCTACTTCTTCGCCAAGACAGATCCCGTGGTCATCAACGGGTTTGCCATGGGTGCCTCTTCGATCGCGCTCTTTGCCCGTGTCGGCGGTGGTATCTTCACCAAGACGGCCGATGTGGGATCCGACCTGGTTGGGAAGATTGAAGCGGGTATTCCCGAAGACGATCCGAGAAACCCGGGTGTTACCGCGGACAATGTTGGAGACAACGTGGGCGATATCGCCGGTATGGGAGCGGATCTTTTTGAATCATACTGCGGTTCCGTTATTGCCGCCATCGCGATCGGTGCTACGATGGGTCTTGGTGTCGAAGGAATGGCGATGAAGTGGATGATGCTGCCGATGCTGTTCATCATTGTCGGACTCCTTGCATCGGTCATCGGAATCGGACTGTTTAATTTCCTCAAGAATATGAAACCCCAGTCGGCGCTGAGTAATTCTCTCTATATCGCGGGGATTCTCTTCATCGTTGCTTCATACTTCGTGGTTAAGTTTACTACGGCGGGGATGTCTGCCGAGTATCTGGCTAGTCTGGGGGTGATCAGTGCTCTGGGACCCTTCTGGGCCGTCCTCCTTGGCATTATTGCCGGTATGTTGATCGGTGCCGTCACGGAATATTATACTGCCCGTGGACCCGTTGTCAGGATAGCCGAGTCATCTCAGACCGGTGCCGCGACAATCATTATCAGTGGTTTTGCCGTCGGTCTTGAGAGCGTGGTGGCTCCGGTGTTCTTTATAGCCATAGCTATCTGGCTGTCCTATATAACCTGCGGTATATACGGCATAGCCATTGCCGGTGTCGGTATGCTGGGTACGGTGGGTATGACCATGTCCGTCGACAGCTACGGTCCGATTGCCGATAACGCGGGTGGTATCGCGGAACAGGCCCACATGCCTCCCGAGGTACGGGAGATCACGGATGGTCTCGACGCGGTGGGTAACACGACGGCTGCTATTGGTAAGGGTTTCGCCATCGGTTCAGCGGCACTCACGGCCCTGGCCATGTTCGCGGCCTACACCGCCACGGTGAAGACCTTCCCCGGTTTCGAGAATTTCGCTCTTGATCTGACTGAAGCGCACGTTATTACTGGTGTGTTTCTGGGTGGATTGATTCCCTGTCTTTTGGCTGCCCTCACGATGACCGCTGTGGGAGACGCGGCATTTGAAATGATCAATGAGATCAGAAGGCAATTCAGGGAGATTCCTGGAATTATGGAAGGGACGACACCTCCCGATACGAACAAGTGTGTGGACATCGCCACAACGGCCGCACTGAAGAAGATGATTATCCCCGGTGTCTCGGCTGTGCTGGCGCCGATTCTGGTGGGAGTTCTCATTGGACCACAGGCCCTTGGAGGATTCCTTGCGGGCGCAACGCTGACAGGTGTTATCCTTGGTCTTTTGATGGCCAATGCGGGTGGTGCATGGGATAACGCGAAGAAATATATCGAGCAGGGCAATTTCGGTGGCAAGGGTTCCGATGCGCACAAGGCCAGTGTTATCGGTGACACCGTCGGAGATCCCTTCAAGGATACATCGGGTCCATCTATGAACATTCTTATCAAGCTGATGTCGGTCGTATCACTTGTTACGGCTCCGGCGATCGTGGCTGGCTACAGGATGATTTATGGTGGGTAGAGAGTATATATAGTCTTTAATGATGAAGGGGGTGGGTATTTCCACCCCCTTTTTTTTTATGCCTTGACAGGCATAGCGAAAATAAATACAAGAACCATTCATTATCTTGACCATCCTCGGGCCCCCCGAAAGAAAGGAACGTTATATGGGTTTCAGGTGTGGTATCATAGGCCTTCCGAATGTCGGTAAATCCACCATCTTCAATGCCCTCACTGCCGCTGGCGCCGAGGTGGCGAATTATACATTCTGTACAATCAGTACCCATGTCGGCATCGTCCATGTCCCGGCTACCAGACTGGCACATCTCG
>CAZOHQ010000095.1:0-7245 GCA_964579455.1 uncultured Syntrophaceae bacterium
GGGATAGAAACATAAAACAACCCATTTGCCTAGATACTCGGACAGTTGAACATTAATGAACTTGCCTTTGTGATACGCGGGCGCCGTGAAGTCTGGCGCTTTTTTTCCGACAGTGACCATTTTTTTCACCTCCTGCATTAACGGTTGTTGCGGGGTTTCTTTTTTCGCATTGGCTGTTTCTCCTACCGGCCCTCCCGTGGGACGAGCACATCCTACCTTAAGTTCTTCTGCCATAAGCCCTCCTTCTACCGCATGATTTGGTGTTTTGTTGAACGGAACAACTTGTTTATACTCATCTTGTATCATAACCTAAACACCGCAAAATGTGCGGCATAACACCCCTGTCTTTTCCTTTACGACGGCATATATTAAGAGCTATTCACAAAAAACAAAAACCCTATCTCTCATTTTGATAAACAGGGTTTCTTTATATGATCAGACCATACTCCCTCCCAGGTTACATCTGTTCAAAAACACATATGATGCAGTCTAGATCAATCTATATATAAGCCACTACCTTCATTATGACATTCTGTCAAGAAGTTATACAGTGAGACGTTCAAGCGGTAATGATCGGTTTTCTCCTGAAAGAAGTTTGAGGAGTTGGGAGGTGAAGACAGCGATTCCGTCGGCTGGGTGATCTCGAAAAGTGTGCAGATGGAATTTCGATTGATACCTTTCTGAAAGCGAATCGAGCAAATTTGATTGATTCACTGTGTATCTCTTTTCACATCCATCATCAGAAGAGATCACCGTGTCAGGTTCATTCAGAATGCTGCTCTAAAACCCGAATAATCTGGAGCAGGGTTTGATTCACCGGCGTCGGCACGCCATGAGTTTCACCCAGTTCGACTACTTTTCCTCCAAAGATTTCAACCTCGGTTTTGCGTCCCGCCTCAATATCCTGCAGCATCGACGTTTTCCCCTGCGGCGACAGAACATTGAGAAATGAATACCATTCTTCGATATCCCGGTCTGTCAGATTGACATGCATGACATCCGTCAGCGCGATTACTTCCCTCATCAACGCCTCCATCAGACCCCGGGCCTCCGGAGAAGTCTGAAAGACTCCATAGGGAGCTCGCATCACGGCCGATGCCTGGTTCATCCCGACATTGACCATGAACTTCCACCACAGCATCCGGATCATATCTTCCGGCGTTTCATACACGATCCCAGCCCTGTAAAACGCCTCCTGCACGCGCAAAACCCGCCGGCTGAGATGGGTATTGCTCGCTTCACCAAAATAATGCTTCCCCGGCTTGGTAAAGTTTATCTGATTCCCCTGACGGACAGCATCGATCGCGACGGAAATGGCATACAGCACCTTGTCCATTCCATAGATGGAACCGATAGATTCTTCACTTTCGAGACCATTCATAATAGAGATAATGGTGGTTGAATCGCCAACAAGTTTTTCCAGACCTCGGACTGCTTCCTCAAGATGTTGATCTTTCAGGGCTACGATCAAAAGATCTACCGGAGCAGTAGCCTCATCAGGATTTATGGCCGGGATTGCATACGGTTTCCCGTTTATTACCAAGCCTTTGCTTTTGAGCTGATCTAAACGGCTGCCTCTGGCAATCAATACCGTCGAAAAATCGGCCGTATCGAAAAATGTACTTGCGAAGTAAGCGCCCATTGCCCCGGCGCCAAGGATTGCTACGTTCCTGATTTTCTGCATTGACTGTTCCTTTCTGCCATTTGAAAGACGGGCAACATGGGACTACTATGAGACATATAATACAAGTGAATCCGTATCAATTTAAAAATTAATGAATCTGGTCGAAAGCAATGTAGAAACAGTAAAATAGCCACTTCGTTCTTTCAGGTAAGCACACAGAAAGGGGATTCACTTGACAGAGAGACTTTCTATATAGTATCAAATTAGCAGGTTTGTGCCAAATTCGTAGATATTTTCACAGGTAACCCCCGCTTATTGACAAACTCTTGCACAAGGAGGAGGCATCATGAAGACGAATCGTGGACTACCTATTCTGACGGCAATTGTTTTTGTTCTATTTTCCATATCGTTCCTCGCTGTATCGGTGGCTGCCGCACCGGTAGAGACCGACAAGGAGGCCATCCTGAAGGCCTACAACACACTGCCGCTCTCTTTTATTGAAAACAGGGGGCAGATTGATCCCGCAGTCAGGTTGTATGTCAAGACATCCGGCCAGACCCTCTATTTCACCGATGAGGGGATCATATTCGACTTCCTCCGCCGGAAAGAGGCTGCCGGGCCGGGCGCTGAAGTGGACCGCAAGGCCGGAGGGAAGACCGAACGACTGGTGTTTTACCTTCGGTTTGAAAATGCCCGAAGAGGGATCATGATAGAGGGGTTGGGCCAACAAGAAGCCGGAATCAACTCTTTTGTCGGCAATGACAGTACAAAATGGAAGACAGGCATTGCCACCTATAAAGGGGTCCTCTACAAAGAGATCTACAAAGGGATCGACCTGAAGGTTTTTGGCACCGGCCGTGACATCGAGTATGAATTTATTGTCCATCCGGAGGGGGACCCAGCCGATATTCTGTTAACCTATAATGGGATAGAGGGGCTTGCGACCAACAAAAAAGGAGATCTGCTGATAGCGACCGCCTTCGGACAGCTCAAAGAAACGAGACCTTATATCTATCAGGAGATAAAAAGGAAACGGACAGTGGCAGGAAGCTTTGAGATCAAAAGCCCTGCCGTCGGGTCACAGACCGGCAGATTTTCATACGGGTTAAGGATCGCCTCCTACAACCCCTCCTATCCTCTTGTTATCGATCCCACCCTTTCCTACTCCTCTTATCTGGGAGGGGCATATTATGATGATATTGAAATAAATGAAAATCTTATAAAACAGGACGCAAAGGGGGTAAACATGGAAGATCAGTTTACAGTAAAGCGTTTCAGGGAACCTATGTCGGTAACACGGATGCCTTCATAACCAAACTTGACTCGGCGGGAGCCCTTTCTTACTCCACCTATCTGGGGGGGAGTGATACCGATCGTGGATATGGCATAGCCGTAGACGGTAATGGCTGTGCCTATGTCACGGGAGAAACCGAATCCAGCGATTTTCCCTATACGGCAGGAGTATATCAGTCAGCCAACGCCGGGAACTACGATGCCTTCATAACCAAATTGGACTCTGCGGGCGCCCTTTCCTACTCCACCTATATTGGGGGAAGCTATGCCGATCATGGAGCAGGAATAGCCGTCGACGGCGAGGGCTGCGCCTATATCACTGGATATACCTATTCCACCAACTTTCCCACTCAGAGCCCCTTTCAGTCAACCAATGCCTATGGCCCTGATGTCTTTATAACCAAGATTTCCGCATTGGGAAACACACTTTCCTACTCCACCTATCTGGGGGGAAACAGTGAAGAGAGGGGAAAAGGAATAGCCGTCGACGGCGAGGGGTGCGCCTATGTCACGGGACAAACCTATTCCACCAACTTTCCCACACAAGGCGCATATCAGTCTGCCAAAGACGATAGTTATGATGCCTTCATAACAAAGATTTCCTCAACGGGAAGCGCCCTTTCCTACTCCACCTATCTGGGAGGGGACAGTCTCGATGATGGAGCGGGAATAGCCGTAGACGGCGAGGGTAACGCCTATGTTACGGGACGAACCGCCTCCACCGACTTTCCCAATACGCCAGGCGCATATCAGTCTGCCATTAGTGGATACCATACCTATGATGCTTTCATAACCAAGATCTCTTCATCGGGAAGCGCCCTTACGTTTTCCACCTATCTGGGAGGAAGCGGTCACGATTATGGAAAAGGAATAGCCGTTGACCAATCAGGAAACGTTTATATCACGGGACAAACCGAATCCGGCGACTTTCCCATGCAAGACCCGTATCAGGAAACCCTCGTTGGTACCTCCGACGCCTTTATAACCATGATTTCCTCAACAGGAAGCGCCCTTTCCTGCTCCACATATCTAGGGGGAAACTCTGGCGACTCCGGATATGGCATAGCCGTAGATCGCAGGGGAAACCCCTATGTCGCGGGACAAACTTCTTCCGACAGCTTTCCCACGAAAAACGCGTTTCAGGTAGTCTATGGCGGGGGCGCCTCTGATGCCTTTGTTACAAAGCTTGAGCTGAAGGCACCTGCCTCTCCGTCTGTTCCTGTACTGTTTCTGCTCCTGCTCGATAATTGACAGGCATCGGCAGCACCACGGAAACCGGAATAAGGGTAAGGATACTCATAGAAAAAGTAATTCCTGGCAACCGAGGAGGACAATCTAACATGAAAAACCACTCGATTAGCAACGGCTCAGTATCGAGGCATGCAACTGTTGTTGTTTGGGCGACTTTGGCGATTTTCTCCTTTTTGTTCGCGTCTTCCGTATACGCAGACACCTGTGAGTTTCGCACGTACACCGGTGCCATCTATGCCAATGGCATGTTTGTAACCGTAGGCGGTTGTGGTGGGGCGACAACCAGCACATCGGTCATTGTCACCACCCCTGATGGATATTCTCCCCACACTGAGCAATACAACCACGACAAACCAGGTAGTGAAATATTAGCCCCCGTCACGTATGCAGGCTGCAAATTCGTCGCTGTGGGCAGCGGTGAAGTAGTCACCCCTTCTAACGGCGTGCAAGGGACCGGCCAGTATGACATTACGGTCGGGCCTCTGGATATCGTATACGCGAACAACTTGTTTGTGTGCTCTGCCGGAGGGGTAATGTTAACCTCTCCCCAGGCCGCCGCGGGGACGTGGACTGCGCGCCCCCTGGGGGATGGCGGGTTCACAGAAATAACGAAAGGAGTAGCTTACGGCAACAACAAGTTCGTGGCTGTGGGTCAGTGCTATGACGATGCTGAGTATCTGTTCTCGGCGACATCCTCGGACGGAATTACATGGGCTACCCACCACACCGTTATCGAAGGAAAATTCTGCAGCGTGGCTTTCTCCGGTTCGATTTTTGTTGCCACTACTTCTCAGAGTTGGGATAATAATGTCTATACCTCCCCGGACGGCATCACGTGGACCGGCCACCGTATCGGTCCGTTGAGCGCCGGTTTCTACCCCAAGCGGATCAGGAATACGTGGGCCGGACTGGTGGCTGTGGGCAAAGGCAATCCCGGTACAAGCGCAGCCTATGTATCAACAGACGGAGTCAACTGGACGGCCATTTCAGGAGCCGGCACCTCATGGCTTTTTGACGTAGCCGCCGGTCCTAGCTCCCTGGTCGGCGTGGGTTACATGCGTATCACGCCATTTTACGAGAGCGGAGTAACCCTTGGTGCGTACGGGGTCGTCTTTGATCACCATGCCGGGAGCGGCAGTGTGGAGGTAACCGCCGCCGCTGCTTATCCCTATGGCGCGACCAGCACGGCTGACTGGGTCCATGTAACATCGGGCGCCAGCTATCTAGGGAGCGCCACGGTGACCTTTACCGTAGACGCCAATACGGGTGCCGAAGACCGAACCGGAGGTATAATCATAGAAAATAGGCACTTTCAGATTAATCAGAGCTGCGTATCATCAGAACGCTCGTGCATTACACCTATACTATTCCCTTTGCTTCTCGACAATTAGTACTCGACATTTAGTTGCCACACGGGTTCTTGTCTGGTAAACTTAGATCTCAGGATGTATGAGTCTTCAGCCGTCCGGGACAACCGCACCTCATCCGCATTTTCATATTATAAGGAGAATATCATGCGCTATTTGATCCTTCTTGTTTTATTTCTTATGCCGCAACCTGTTTTTGCCGCAGGCAACACCCTTGAGTGGTTGCCATCCAACCTCCGTCTCTGCACCAATACGCCTGGTTCATCGAATGCTGACGACTGCGAGATCGCTGCCGACGGAAAGTTTGTCGTGGTGGTCTGGGACGATAATCGTAACGGCTCCGAACACATATATTGCAACGTTAGTACCGACGGCGGCACGACTTGGCAGGCCGATGATATCCGGCTCAATACGAGCATTGCCGGTGACTCCCGTTCGATTAAGCCGGCCGTGGCAGTATCCGGCTCCAGGGCATGGGTGGCATGGGTGGACACACGCTTCGGCTCTGCCGACATCTTTGTCAACTATTCGAGCGACTATGGGCAGACCTGGTTACCTTCCGACATCCGGTTGAATCTGGGAAGCACGCAAGGTGATAAGTTATGTTGGGAGACTCAGGTTCACGCTTCGGGGAACAATGTGTATGTGACCTGGATCGAGACACGTTTCGGCTACGTTGAGGGCCTTTTCCTCAACTATTCCCTGGACGGCGGCTCTACCTGGCAACCAACAGACGTGCAAATCGACGATGGTGTTGCCGATGTCTCGTTCTGGCAGATCGTTGCCGACGGGGCCACGGTATATGCCATGTGGTGGGCCAACGGCATAAACATTTACTTTAACCGTTCCCTCGACAATGGGGCGCACTGGATGGATAGCGACCACAGGGTCAACGTGTCGGACGGAGACAACTCGGACCCGGTCTTTGCCGTGGAAGGTTCGACCATCTATGTCTTCTGGGACCGATACAATTCAGGGAAACAGATAAACTTCAACCATTCCCATGACGGCGGTGTAAGCTGGGACCAGACGGATACCGAGATGCCCTTTGGCGCCAACCCACAGTTGGCGCTTGCCAACGGGGTGGTCCACCTGAGCAATCTGCAAAACGACCGTATATACTACAGGCAATACAGGTCCGAATCCGGCTGGAAAGATCCCATTGCAGTCAGGGACTTTGATGTGAAAGATTTCGACCTTCCCATCTTAGTGGTAAACGATTCTCTGGTCTTTCTTGCATGGTATGATATGTCATGCTTGGATCAGAGCATACGGTGCAACTACTCTATGGACAGAGGACGGAGTTTTGCCTCTGTCTCGGCCCCGTACATATACTTGAACGATAATGCCTGCATGATGACCGCCATAGCGGATGATCCACGGGCCGCAATCTCGGGGGACAATGTCTATGTTGTCTGGAAGGATTCGCGCAACATAAAGACTGATATTTACTTCACCACAAGCACGATTCCCGGAAAGGCGTTGCCGTTCCTGTACCTGTTGATGGACTGAGACCCTGTCGGTACAAAGAAGAGGCACTGTTGTCATAATTCTATAACAAGGAAGGTCCAGCCAAAACCGGTTAAACCCCTGATTATCCCGGTGCCGTAGAAGAGACGTGCATATATTTATGAAAAGAACCACCGCGATGCCAAGGTCGTCAACCGCAGGGGACGGAGAATATAACGGCAGAACAAGATCGGATACCTT